>CAZNNK010001257.1:0-1929 GCA_964574085.1 uncultured Coleofasciculus sp. | reverse complement strand
TTGATGCTCATATTGGGTGGTATAACGGTATAGGTTGTCCTCCTCTTAATGGGGATAATGGTTGAGGCGTCTGTGTGTAGGGGCGGGTTTAGGGACATTAAGGAATTGTTTTACCCAACTGGGTGGCAAAACCCGCCCGTCTTCTTGGGTTATGTCCTCTATTTCTTCACTGTGACGCAGAGTGTTTAAGGCACCCGCAATGAGTTTACCATTCAGGCTTTCGGTTAACTGCTGGATAAATAACGCCGCGATCGCATGGACTTCAGCATCCGTTAGGTGCATTTGAGCCGCATCGAAGTCAATGTCGCTGTGGTACTTGATCAACGAGAGGAGTTCGGGAATGCCCAATTCCGCTAAGACTTGCTGGATAGGGGGTTCAGGTGTATTGCTGGGGTCGAAGTTGGGGGAGAGGTGTGTCATACTTTTTTCTTCTTTGATACTTAGTTTTTGTGTGCTTGTAATAATGTTATAACATAATGGGTAAAATAAAAACCCCTTTGTCAGCAATTAGACAAAAAAACGGCATCCTACTAAGTTTTGTAAGCAAGCCTCAAACCCTGACAAAGGACGAATGATGCACCGACTTAGAGGTTGGAAGACCCCTTTTCTTACTGCCTGCCATAGTGGAGTCAACTCGAAAAGGAAGGTCAACCTATGTCAGGCTTAGTAGTCACACCGATTAATCAGGAATACCGAATGATGGCTTATTCAATACACCTGGAAGGCGATACCCTGAGAGTGGATTTTGCCAAAACCGATGAAGAGAAGCCAATTCCGGCTGATGGCGATGTCATTGTGCGAGGTGTCAATTTTCAGACTGGGGAAGTAACGGAGGTTAAGCGTTCGGCTGAATTATCGACTCCTTCATTTTTTGTCCGTTGGGAAGGAGATGTTCTGAGAGTAGAGATTAATAATGAGGTGCAAGTAGACGGCGACCAAATTGTCCGCGATGTCAAGGCGCAGTTACAAGAATTAATGAATTCGGGGCAATTAACAGGCGGAAAACTGCTGAAAATCAATGGGCGTTCAACGGTGTTAGCGTCTTTTGTCCTAGCATTGGAACTGGCTCATCGCTATAGTGCGATCGCAGTCTTTGATCCGAAAATAGGCGATCGCGGTTTAGACCGTTATATTATCACAATTAGTCATACTCCAGATTACCAGGTGGGAGACCGGATTGATATCAAGCGTGACCCCTGTCAGACGGTGAAAGTAGTGCTATGCGGCGCTCCCAATACGGGAAAAACGGTTTTTCGAGATGGGTTGAAAGAGGCAATTCTGGAGCGAGAGGATGTTCCCCAGGATTTTTATACCATTTCCGGTTATCCAGATGGGGATGGTTCCTGGTTTGCACAAACAGCACAGAAGTATCCGGAGTTAGCGGCAGAATTAAAAGCGGAGTATAAGGCGAAGTTTACACCGGAATTTGCCCAAGACAAAGCGCGAACGGTTGACGTGATTAAAAACTCGTTATTCCTGTTTGATGTAGGGGGTAAGATAAGTGAAGAAAATGAGTTAATTATGGCTCAAGCTACCCATGCTGTGATTTTAGCCAAGTCGGAATCCGAGGTAGCCGATTGGCAAGCATTTTGTCGCCAGCTAAATTTGACTGTGATTGCGATTATTTATAGCGATATTAATGCCACAACTGATACGATTCAAACCCAAACGCCGCAGTTAAGGGGAAGGGTTCACCGACTGATTCGGGGTGAATCGGTGAAAACTCGTCCCATGATTCAAGTGTTGGCACAGCAGTTAGTTGAGTTAGCTAGTTTGTAGTCAGGGTAGGGGCGCACCGATGTGCGCCCGTGTCAACTTAAGATGAAAGGCTTTTGCGTGTGAGAGTTTCAATCTCGTCGAAGAAACTTTTAACCCCCCTTAATCCCCCCTTGCTAAGGGGGGAAATTAACCCCCCTTAATCCCCCCTTG
>CAZNNK010001256.1:0-1930 GCA_964574085.1 uncultured Coleofasciculus sp. | reverse complement strand
CACCCAAGACAGCGCACGCACCCAAACCTCTCAGCCCCATCTGGGACGAACTGATGCTACGGTATCCCTAAGTCAACCCCAGGACTTGGAACCCACCGCAACGGTGTCAACCGCCGCTAGACCCCATGGATTTCGGCAATGGTTAATGCAGCCTTGGACGATTGGTGTAATCGCGATCGCCATTGCTGTTAGTTCCACGGTTACTGTTACCCTGGTTCTACTTCCCTCTCAATTGAGATTGAACCCTCAGTCTCAAGTTGAGGATGTCCCCGCCGAAAGCCCCAGCCCAACTCCCACTCCCACTCCCACTCCCACTCCCTCGCCAACCCCCGAACCCACGGCTGAATCCTTGCTAGAGGAAGCGGAAGACTTAAGACAAGCCGGAGAATACGAGAAAGCGATCCTGGTTTATGATCAGGCGATCGAACTGCAATCCGATTTAGCCCCTGCTTATTGGGGACGGTGCTACAGTCTCAATCAATTAGGACAACCGGAACAAGCCTTAGTCGCCTGTAATGACGCCCTTGCCTACAAATCCGATTATGCCGACGCCTTAGTCAGCAAAGCCGATGCCCTACGGCAACAAAACCAGATCATAGACTCCCTGCAACTGTATGGACGGGTAACGGAATACTATCCCGATTTTGCCCGAGGCTGGATTCGCTATGGCATAGCATTGCAAGGAGTGGGACGTTCCGCTGAGGCAGTTCAAGCGTTAGATAAGGCGATTGAACTGGAACGGAACTCCGCCGATGCTTGGGCAACTCGCGGTGAGGCGCTAATGGCGTTAGGGCGCACCAAGGAAGCGATTCCGTCTTTGGATAAAGCCCTGCAACTGGAACCGGATCATGAAAAAGCTGCTGACTTGCGTGAGAAGGCGAGGGAAAGACTGGGGCGTTAGGGCATGTAGAGACATGCCATGGCACGTCTGGAAGCAGAAATTAAGGTAGAGATCCGTTGATCAAAAAAGACATCAGATGTCGGGGCGGGTTTAGGGATAAAATCACTAGACCCACCTCAAAGAGGACAACAAAATCCACCTGATTTTCCACCGCGATCGCACGACAATCTATACAACCTTTTAGCTGGGTCACGCCACTACCTGCACCAGCAAACAGATCAAGTGCTTTGGGAGAATGAGAATTTATCATGGTGAGATTGGTATACCAAGTAACCATCAGAGCCGTTATTTAAAATATTGATACCGTTTCCTGTCTACACGTCAATACCGTAACCCACTCTTTTCAGATTCAATCGTTCTCGCCTTTGTCATAATAGATTGCAATTTACGTCGAGAGGGACTAAATTGCAATTTAAGATATGACCTTCACAGTTTCCTTCTTTGATTATCATCTGTGAATCACACTGAAACTCGACAACTCGGATTCTTTTCCCTCGCGGCTTTACTGGTATCGGCACATTATGGTTTGGGATTTGTTCTCGGCACCGCCGAAAAAGCCTTGACCTTGGGTTGGGCGGGTAGCCTCTATCCGATTTCCATTGCCCTCGGTACCCTTGTACTCCTGGCATTTGCCAGATTCTATTGGCGATCAGTTGAACCAATCTGGACGCTACTGGGAAACCGCTACGGACATCCCGTCAAAGTGCTGGTGGGAACCATGTCCTGGTTATCGCTAATTGGGATTTTTGCGGTGCAAATTATTGCTGGCGCATTTATCCTCAAAGTCTTAGATTTACCCGTACAGCCCAGTATGCTAGCCTTAGCCTTGGTCTTTCTGCTCTCTTCGATACTCCCGATTGAGAAAGCCAGTTGGCTATTCCGGGGATTGCTGGGATTCAATATCCTGGCATTATTGTATGCGATCGCGAAACTGCACGCTGTTCCCCTCTATTTGCACGCCCCAGTGGATTTCCTCCCCGCACTGCACCAGATCAGTCCCCCTGCTTTAATCGGCATCTCCTTATCGAC
>CAZNNK010001255.1:0-1932 GCA_964574085.1 uncultured Coleofasciculus sp. | reverse complement strand
GGGCTTGGCTGGCGCCTCAAGACCAACCACACCAGAAGTTTGAATTCCCTGAGGAAGTTCTACCTCGCGGTAATGCTCTCTAATGAGTTGGTCTGAGTTATCAGCGTTTCTCCCCTGCCTGCGGGTGGGGGAATTTTTTTTATGTTCATGGTGCATGGTTCATTGTTGATTGGGAATCTTCTCCCTCATCTTCCTCATCTCCCCCAGCTTCCCCAGCTCCCCCAGCTTCCCCAGCTCCCCCAGCTCCCCCAGCTCCCCCAGCTTCCCCTGCTTCACCATCTCCCCCAGCTTCCCCTGCTCCTCTATCTACCCCTTGCCAAATCAAAATGGTGTGTTATTCTGATTAAAGGTGAAAGACACCTAATGACTGACGGATTAAAAAAACCGTACAGGGATTAAGGAGGTGATGCCCATGAGCGATAGTAGTAAAAGCATGGGTCATCTGATTGGAGTTAGCCGGCTGTGCGCCGGGGCTGTTCTCTAAACAGTTAGCTCAGTTCTCTTCGGAGAACTCATTTATTGAGCAACTGGGCTGGTTAAGGAGTTCCTTCCGGCAGTCTGGTTTCAATCAGAAGACCCGCTAGACCGCTCTCACTATAAGTGCTATAGATTTTATCTAGGTGCTTCCCGTGAGAGCGGATAGTTTTTTGGGAATTTTTTGAAGTTGAAGGTGGGAGAAAAAAGATGGCTGAGTTACTCAGTGACGCAGAGATTCAAGAAAAAGTCAAATCACTAGACGGTTGGACGGTTGAAGGGAAAGAGTTACGCACAACTCGCCAATTCAAAGATTTTGTCGAAGCGATCGCGTTTGTCAATAAGATTGTTGAACCAGCGGAAGCGGCTGGACATCATCCCGATTTAGGGATTTCGTATAACAAGGTGACAATTAGTCTCACCACCCATGATGCTGGGGGGTTGACAGCGAATGACTTTGACATGGCTCAAACGCTGTCCAAGTTAAGCGCATAGCTGTAAAACGCGGATATGGCAAGGGCTTAAGTACCAGTTTAAAAAGCTTGACATCTAGGACTGCTTGTGTAATACAAGCAGTCATTTTAGATATATAATTGGTATTATTAGCCAAAAGCTGACTGACTGGCAGATGGACAAGAGTTCCTAAATGAAGCTGAAAATTAAGCGGAAATATACCATCTGCCAAATAGACGATGTACCATGGTGCGAGAAGGGCAATCAAATTCTTTCTGTAAAGGTGTGAGGACAGAAGATGTCGAAATTACTGTGGAAGTCTCTACTTATTAGCCCAGCGGTCTTAGGTGTAACCTTGGTTGCATCAACGGTGGGCGTCCATGCAGCCGATAGCACCAAGTTGTCTATCGCTGACACTCAAACAGCAACGCCAGAAGTTCAGCTTGATCGTGTTGCTGATATTCAGGTTTCAGAAGAAATTGCGGTTAATCCGGAACAGTTAACTCCAGCTAGTCTAGAGGTGAAGCCAGAGGCACAATCGACCTTGGCTCAATCTGTCCCTGCGACGCCCAATGAGGCTGAGATTTTAAATCAAATCAATGACTACAGCAACGAAGGCAGAAACTCCAGCGGACAAGTGACCAGTGTGGGTCAGTTACGAGATGTTTCTCCGGGAGACTGGGCGTATGAAGCGCTACGTAGCCTAGTCGAACGCTACGGTTGTATCGCGGGGTATCCAGATGGTACATATCGGGGCAACCGGGCGCTAACTCGTTACGAATTTGCTGCTGGTTTGAATGCTTGTTTGAATCAAATTGAGCGTTTGATTGGAACAGGTGGTTTTGATGAAACTGAGTTAGAAACCCTGCGGCGGTTAATTCAGGAATTTGAAGCGGAACTGGCGACGCTAGGGGCGCGAGTCGATAATCTGGAAGGTCGTGTGGCGTTCTTGGAAGATAATCAGTTTTCCACGACGACCAAGTTACGGGGTGAAGTCATCTTTGC
>CAZNNK010001254.1:0-1933 GCA_964574085.1 uncultured Coleofasciculus sp. | reverse complement strand
GCAGTTTGGCTTAAATCCCGAAGAAGTCGCCAACTTTTTAGCCAATCCAGATTTAAATAATATCCTCAGTCGCGTCACAGGCGGTGACGCCTCTGTGATTAACGGGTTAATTCAGGTAACAGGCGGCAATCCTAACTTATACTTAATGAATCCGGCTGGGATTATTTTGGGTCCGAATGCCTCATTAAACGTCCCAGGTGATTTTATCGCCACCACCGCCGACGCGATCGGTTTTGGCGATGGTAATTGGTTCAACGCCATTGGCACAAATAATTATAACAACTTAGTCGGCACACCTAACCAATTTGCTTTCGATGGGTCAGAACCGGGAAGTATTGTTAATGCAGGCGATTTAGCGGTATCAGAAGGGAAAAACTTAACCTTACTTGCTGGTAATGTAGTGAACACAGGGAAACTAACCGCACCTGGGGGAAGCATTACCGTTGCAGCCGTTCCCGGTTCCAATTTAGTCAAAATTTCTCGTCCTGGGGGATTATTGTCTCTAGAGGTTGAACCACCGAGGACGCCAGACGGGGAAGTATTGCCAGTCCAACCTGGAGATTTAGCCGAATTATTAACGGGTTCGGGGGAAGAGGTTGATACAGGCGTCGAGGTTAACGAATCGGGCGATGTACAACTAGCAGATACTGGAGTAACTTTACCAAAAGAGACAGGAGTTGCTATTGTATCCGGTAAAATTGATGTTTCTAATGTCGGGGCTGTAGGGGCGCAAAGCATTGCGCCCTCATCCACACCATCTACCTCATCCTCAACCGGAGGTGAAATTAATGTCATTGGCAATAAAGTTGGTCTAATTTCCACCAATCTAGACGCATCAGGAACTCATGGTGGCGGGACAGTAAGAATTGGGGGAGACTATCAAGGTCAAGGGACAATTCCAAATGCTGAATTTACCGTTGTCGATCATAACTCAACCATTCAGGCGGATGCCCTAACAGATAGTGATGGGGGTGGGATATTTGTTTGGGCTGATAAGACAACCCGATTCTATGGTAATGCAAATGCCCGTGGAGGAAGCCATTCGGGAAATGGTGGATTTATTGAGATATCGGGGAAACAGGATTTAGTCTTTGACGGCAATGTTGATGTCAGTGCAGTGGTGGGTGAAGATGGCACAATTCTATTTGACCCGGCTAATATTACCATTGTCGCCGGAACCGGGGCGCAGGATAGTGAAGTTGCCGATGGTCAAATTTTGTCGGGAGATGGGGGAACAGGTAACTTTCAGATCGCTGCAACGACGTTAGGAGCGATCGCGGGTAACGTTTCTTTGCAAGCCACGAACGATATTACGATTGATAACAATGTAGCCCTAAACTTGGCGGCGGGTGATGGGACTGGGACAATCACATTTACGGCAGATGCAGACAACGCGGGTGGCGGTTCCTTTGTCATGAATTCAGGGAGTTCCCTGATTACTAATGGACGTTCCTTAACAATTAATGCCGCGAGTGCTACTCTGGGAACTCTCAACACAGGAAGTGGCAACTTTAACCTGACAACCAATGGTGCGATTACTCAAAATACTGGCACAACCTTGACGATTGGCGGTGTCGCTACCTTAGCCGCCGGTGCTGGAAATGACATCAATTTGTCCGGTTCTGGTAACAACTTCTTTCGAGTGGTTATCGAAAATGCTAGAGATGTCACATTAAATGACGTTGGTGTTAATGGCATCGCATTGGGAACGTCCACCATTTCACGGAATCTCAATGTGACAACCACCCAAGGTAACATCGGCAATGTCACTAACGATGATGCATTGGTTGTTCAGGGAATGGCTACTCTAGATTCTGGTAGCAACGCCATCAATCTGAAAGGTTCTGGTAACAACTTCTTTCGAGTGCGGATTCCCCGTGCTAGAGATGTCACATTAAATGACGTTGGTGTTAATGGCATCGCATTGGGAACG
>CAZNNK010001253.1:0-1944 GCA_964574085.1 uncultured Coleofasciculus sp. | reverse complement strand
TCCCCACCACAAGACTCCCTGCAGCAGACCCTATTTATAAATGTTGACCCAATTCCTGTCGCAGGCGATAGAGAATCATATTCGATTCAACTTGACTAAGAATATCTTGAATCACCGTACTTGCACCTAAAGGTCCCCAAGTGCAGCCTTGTTCCAGATAGACTTGCGCCGCATGACCAACCGTATACGCCCCATACCCGGCAATCCCAGCTTGAGTCACAGCGGTTCCAGCATAAGCCGTTACTCCGCCAATACTGGCAACGGCTGAAGCACTTTTACCCATTCCCAATAGCGCACTACTTCCCAGTTCACCCAGCAGTAAACCACCGGAACTAATTAATATTTTGCGCCATAGCTTTCCTGCTTCATAACTCGTCATCGGTAAACCGTAGAGTCGCGATAAGGAACGAATCAGCGCTAAATCTGCTACAGTTCCCCCTAAAATATCCAACAGACCAATCGGATTCAGCGCCACTGCCAAGGCTTTATACTTAGCAAAGCGCCAGATTAAATCTTCGGCGTCTGCTTTACGTTGTGCCACAGTTTTCTGGGCAATGCTAACTTGGGCAGTTCGGGCTTGAAACAGGGCATTGAGTGCCAAGAGCGATCGCCCTTCGCGATTGAGTATTCTTAAAATGGCTTGCTGTAACTCATCTACCTGCGGCGGTAGGGTTTCCCATTCATAACTGACTGTTCCATCCGGTAACTCTACCCGCACTTGTATGGGAGAGGGTTCGGCGGCGACCCGAACAATCTCCTCTGGTGATAACATTTTTTGTAAGCGGCGATCGCGGGGAGACCCGGTACCCAGTTCTTGCAGTTGCTGGTAAATCGCCTCTCTATCTTGTTCTGGATACAAATCAATTTTGTTAAATACCAGAATCAGCGGCTTTTGGGCTTGGCGCAGTTCCGACAACGCCTGATACTCCGTGCGGGTAATATCCCCAGCCACGACAAATAAAATTAAATCCGCCTCAGACGCCACCTGTTGCGCCATCTGCGCCCTGGCTTCTCCCTGAACTTCATCCAATCCCGGCGTATCAATTAACTCAACCTGCACTTTCCCCTCACCACCGGGCGTCCAGCGTACCGACTTGGGCCACTGGGTTACCCCATGCAAAGGACCTGTCTGCAAGATTTTCTGACCCAGCAACGCATTGACAACAGCTGATTTCCCGCGACTGACTAAACCAAAGGTGGCAATCCGAATCACGCCAACTTCAAGTTTGTCTAAGCTAAACTGCAATACCTCTAGTTCATTCTGGAGGGCGGCTTGCAGTTCCACATCGGGAAGGGGGCGGCGGTGATGTAGGTTGTTGTACCAGAATAACGTATGCCGCAAACTGGCACGAGCACGGTGAATATAGTAGTCTTGTCGATTGCGGGTGGGTTTAGGGGAAGAAGATGGTGATTGACTCAAGGTTAGATGGGAAAGGATGGGCTACAACTCTATTTTCGTATAATTAGCGCTAGATGTTTCGGCTACAACTCAGGATTCTGTAGTCTGGAAAAATTTCTGAGTTTTTTTAATTTATTTTCACAACCCTCAATAAAAGTTAAAATTTAGTAAAACAATATTCGACAATTCTAAATTTTAGATTTAAAGTTTAAACAAATAAACATAACTGTAAATAGTTAGGAATATTACATGAAAACTATCACTCATAAAGTCAGCACGTTTGGACTAGCAACGGCGACATTACTGGGACTTACTGCTTTCCAACCTGCGGAGGCGGCATCCATGTACACAGTCACTGACCTCGGCGACTTCGGTTTCGCTCCTATTCCCATCGCCATTAACGATACGGGTCAAATTGTTGGCAGTAGTGGATTTTTAATCCCTAGCAATAATGGATTTCTTCCTTCTGTTGAGGATGGGCGTGCCTTTGTCTGGGAAAACGGCCTGTTCAGTGACCTTGGCAATTTAGCAAATTAAGAGGGTTT
>CAZNNK010001252.1:0-1947 GCA_964574085.1 uncultured Coleofasciculus sp. | reverse complement strand
ATTTGACCATTGAATCGGGCGCAAATCTTTGCGCCCCTACGGTTATTGAAAAATTTCCCAACACCCTTTGGTCAATGTTTAGACCGCTTCGTGCAATTACGCACCTAGCTTATGCCAAAACCCAGTGAACCAGCGTGCGAACTGGAAAACCTGTCGCCCCAGCATTATTGCACCCGTCTTCTTTATCTGCCCAAACTGGACCAGCGATGTCTAAATGCGCCCACGCTGTCTCTTTCACAAACTGCTTTAAAAATAAAGCCGCTGTGATTGAACCGCCAGCACGAGGACCTGTGTTTTTCATGTCCGCGATCGGTGACTTCATTCCCTCAAAATATTTCTCCTCCATCGGCATCTGCCAGAATTTTTCACCCGCTTTTTCCGATGCGGTTTTGAATTGAGCCGCGAGGGTGTCATCGGTTGTCCAAAGTCCACCAATATCATTGCCGAGTGCTACGATACAAGCCCCGGTGAGGGTGGCTAAATCCACGATCGCATCTAACTCTAGCTTTTCGGCAAACACCAACGCATCAGCCAGCGTCAGCCGCCCTTCAGCATCGGTATTATTCACTTCAATGGTTTTGCCATTGGACGCGGTGAGGATATCACCAGGATGCAGTGCATGACCACTAATCATATTCTCCGTCGCCGCACTAATAAAGTGAACCTCGACATCTGGCTTTAATTGACCAATCGCCTTGGCTGCACCGAGGGTAGCACCCGCCCCTCCCATATCCATTTTCATGGTTTCGATGCCGCTACCTGAGACTTTCAGATTCAAGCCACCGGAATCAAAGGTTAATCCCTTCCCCACAATCGCCAGTTTCCGACGCGGTGTTCCTTGGGGTTTATAGGTGAGATGAATAAACTTGGGTGGCATTTCTGAGGCTTGGGCTACACCCAAAAACGCGCCCATGCCTAACTTTTCGCATTCGTCTCGCTCTAATACTTCTAGCGTCATGCCATAGGCGGAGGCAAGATCCTGGGCTGTCTGTGCCAAGGTTAGGGGGGTGACAGAATTCGGCGGGGCGGCGACTAACTCTCGTGCTAAGATTACCCCTTCACAAATGGCATGGGCTTGGTTAATTGCGGCTTGGACATCACCGAGTCCGAGTAATTCAACCTGTTCGAGTTTCGCACCCTTATCTTCCGGTTCTGACTTAAAGCGATTATCCAGATGCAATCCTAGAGTAATCCCTTCGGCGATCGCCTGGGCGCTGAGGGCGGCATCATTATTCGCCGATGGGAGGCTAACACCCAGCGTTTTACACTTTTGCTGCTTTGCCATGCGGGCAATCGCCGCCGCTACCCGACGTAAACTGTCTACGGTTAGGGCATCCGATTTACCCAACCCGACTAAAATAACTTTACGAACTGAGCTACCGGCACCCACACGAGTTACAGCACTACTGCCAATGCTTCCTTTAAACTCGGTTTCCTCAATCAGTTCCTTCAGCGTACCGGAGAGTTTCTGATCAAGCTGGGCTAAATCGCCCGTTAACTCCACAGCATCTTCAAAGAATCCCAGTGCTAGGGCATCACCAGTCCAATCTACCCGTGGTGTATCCGTTGCTCGAATTTCCATTCCTTCGTTGTGTCTCTTATCTTTTACCTCATCTTTCAGTATTGCATTTGTCATTTGTCATTCGTCATTTGCTCCCCCATCTCCCCCATCCTAACAGGTGTAGGTTTTTTATTTTAGGGTGGAGACAAGACAAGGAGGACAAGGAAGGAAAGAAGACAAGGGGGGAAAACCGTACAGAATTTGGTTCGGTCAAACTAACTTCTAAAAGCAGAAACGCCCTATTTTTCGTTCTCACTCTTCCTTGTCTACTGGTCTACCTGTCTTCCTTGTCTTACCTGAACCCCAATCTTAAAAAACCTACCCTTGTGAGATCTCCCCCATCTCCCCCATCTCCCCCATCTCCCCCATCTCCCCCATCTCCCCCA
>CAZNNK010001251.1:0-1952 GCA_964574085.1 uncultured Coleofasciculus sp. | reverse complement strand
GCTAGTTAAGAGAGCGATCGCGTCTTTGAGCCCAACCCTAGAACCTTGGTGGTAAGAAGCTCCTAGGTGAGTGCTAGTTAAGAGAGCGATCGCGTAAAGTAACTATGTGTTCTAATGGTGTTCTTCTAGCCCAGAGTCGTCTTGCCGTCTGAATAGTCCTGGTCGCCCTAATTTTCTCTCATCACAATGAATTAGCCCTGCCTTAGCAAGGGGGGATTAAGGGGGGTTTTTTCAAAGCAACGAGATTCAATGTTTCACACAGAAAAGCTTTTCAGCTTAAGCTTACACGGATGCAAGCCTGAGTTCCCCTACAAGACATTAAAATTTGCTTTTGTTTATTGGTTTTCTGGTTGATTTTCTTGATTGATTCTCTGACGCAAATCATCAAGCGGCGATTCTGGCTGGGGAATTTCGGGTTCATCAGGCTTAAAATAGAAGTTAATTTCCTGAATTTCCCATTGTGGTTGATTGTTAGGTTCATCAGAAACAGCACTATAGTTTAAATCTACTTCAACCAAAAGTTTTCCTTTTTGCCATCTTTGATAGCCCAATCTTAAAATTTCACACTCTTTGGCATCACTATCTTGAATCAGTTTCTCAATCAGTGGTAGTCCCCATTCACTAAGAATCCGCACATAGTTCTCTGCTGGCGTTTCATACCCTCGGACAGAAGGTTTAAATTCACTTCCCACAAACTTACCCAAACCACAATACCGATTAAATTCATTCACGAATTGTGGCGTTTCCTCTTGAATACCCGTCCCTCTCACAGCCTCGGCTAAAATAGAATCTAAGCCAAAGCGATCGCGTTCACTGGTATGCTTGATCTGACTACCATAAAATCCCAGTAATCCGCTGGTTTTGTGAACTTTGGGTGTATCCCAAAATTGGCTACGAATTAAATCATCGAGTCGCTGTCGCAATTGGCTGATGGCAATAATATTCAATCCGCTTGAGAACCGCACTATTACTCCCCCGACGCGCATAACCCGCTGCTTGTTTAAGATTAGAAAAGTCAAACTGCTCCATTGAATACGTCGCATGGCTGGTAGAATGGATGCGATCGCGGTTTGCTAAAAACCCTGCCATTAGCAAGTCCAATGCCTTTGCTTGTTTGGCGCGTTCTGACTTACTTTCTCCGCCTTCCTGTTGAATAATTTCTTGACATCCTTGGCGCAACGTGTTAATTTCATCAGGCTGCTGAATATGATTCGCGGCTTTCGCGGCGGCGGATAATCCTAATTTTTGACATAGGGCTACCGCCTGTTCCCGAATCTCTGCTTCACTCAAAAATGTTAGCACCACTCGTTCTTGATCTGTATCCGCATAGGCGATATAACATTCTGTACCTGTGGCGTGTCCCTCAGCGCTATAAAGTAGTTCTCGTTCTAATAGTGCATTAATTAGCATCGATTTCCCTGCACTAAATGCACCTGCAAAGACAATCTCAAATGTGGGAGAAATGGCTTTTTGTAGAGAGGCTTGCACAGACGTGATATCCTGGGATGCGCGTAATGATGGCTCTTGATGTAGTAATTGCAGAAGATTGTCTACTTGGGCTTGCAGGTTCTCACATTGAGCTGGCGTGGATGTCATGATGGTAGCGATTGAGCGAAAAGGTGTTTAGTTTGATTGTATCGCCAGTTTAATTTAGACCTTACGCATTGACAAAGTGACTAGAATATGTATACAGCAGATATAGCATGGGTGGAAAATTTTCCAGAAACAGAATTGACCAACTCTGATTTTAATTGAATCTAAGCGATTCAATCGACTTAAAAAAGAATGGCTCAAACCTAGTGAATATACCATCATTGATAACTAAGGAGCCTATCATCTGATCCGAGTTACTAAACAAGTTATTGCCCACAAGTTTCAGCCTTCCAGGGGAATTAAGTAGGGCTTGCTGCACAAACCGGAAACCCTTATCTATCAAGAGTTAGAGGAGGTTT
>CAZNNK010001250.1:0-1953 GCA_964574085.1 uncultured Coleofasciculus sp. | reverse complement strand
AGGCATCACTGCTTGCATGATCTGTTTCAATAGCAGATCTAAGCGCCTTGATCGCCTCCTGATAGGCGTTTGCTTCCAGCAACTCAATCCCCCGATTCAACAGCATCGTTGGATCAGACTCAGAAGGGCTTTGAATATTTAGGTTAAACTGCCTATTAACCCTCTGATTTCGCTGGTCATAGTTTGTCATAATCCTTAGCCACAATCTAGTTACAAAAAGATTGTTTGCTTCTTAGAAGAAGGTTTGAACCAGTTCAGCAACCTTCATTAAAGCTGTGACAAGACCACCCGCTCCAGCGACTCCTTTTATCAGATTCTTTGCTGTATTGATGTGGTTTAATATAGTGGTTTTACTGGGTTCAGGCTTGTTGGCTTGCTGAACAACCTTCGTAATGTGGTAATTGACATCTGTAGCTAGTTCAGCATCAATAACATCGGCATCTCTTGCTTTTCCTATCTCGTCCTTAATCTTCTCTAATTCACCAACAAGATCAGCGCGATTTTCAACAGCATTTAAGTTTATGTTGCCAGCAGCGTTGTACTGATAAGTTACCTGTTGACCACTCTGGTCGAAAACTGACATATTCCTGTCTCCTAGTTGCTATTGGCTAGCGATCGCTTAGTTTTTTCTTGAGAACTCTGAGTATAATTACTGTTTAACCCAAGAAATTAGGCGTTTTTACTTATTGTAAACTATTTATAATCAGTAATTAGCTGACTAACGTCAGTAATTACGCTAGGATTACATCAGGAATTTAGAGTGCTTCAACTATGGCATCCATCGATGAGCAGTTTACCCAGGCGTCAAACCACTGGGACTTGGACACGCTGTATACAGACCTTGCTTCGGCTAAAGGCAAACGTCTGACACCCGTTGAGAAGCTACATTTGCGGGGTTTGCTTTGCGGTTATAGTCCAACGGAAATAGCAGAGAAGCTGGGTAAAAATGTTAAGGGAGTTGAAACCGATCTCTGTGCCACTTTGTATCGATATGTTAAAAGTTTGGTAAACAAATGTAATAAAAAAATAGAAAATTGGAGAAATGTTACAGAATGGCTTGAGGAGGCTGGCTATAAAGTTCAGTCACCTGCTGACTTAAACGTCAGTGATTTGTTGCCGGAAAAGAGCGTCGTTAATATAAGTAATATTAGTATGGAGAATAATCAAATAGTCATCGCCTTTAATCTACGCATACCGACTACATCCTCTTCAGAAAATTTAAACCATGATTCTTTGACTAATATGGAGCAGGCTTTGGACTTGAAGAATACAGTTGACGAAAATATTTCTAAAAATTCAAATGGGTAGATAAATGATTTGGTTTTGATATTGGTTATCTAAAGATACTTCTGCAATAAGTATCAATTCATCACAGGAGTATCTGGTTCTCCAACTGCTCGGATAACCAAATCGGGTTCTCGTCATCGCAGTTGAGTGACATAGATGGGATTAATATTTTTATCCATTAGATACTTGAGCATTATTTGCCTAACTCATCGCTTCTTTTTCAGCCTTTAATTGCATGAGTTTTCTCACCACAGGTGATGGATTCCGTCGTTGTTCTTTCCGCATTTTTTGTCCCCACTCTAACCAATCTTCCATATAGTTACTAATTCTGTCTTTATGATGTAGATAATAAAGGATCGTAGCATAGACTTGTTCTAGGGTAAGTGAGGTATAAATTTTGGCAATTTCTTCTGGAGTACGAGCGCGATAAATGTACTCATACAAAATTGTCTCAATTCCAATCCGCGAACCCTTAAGCCGAATATCATTGGGAGCGAGAATATTGAAATAGTCTTCGATTTGCATAGTGGTCTAACTGCCGTTTAAAGTTAAAACGTAAGATATAGCAATATTATACCATTTTGAACTCTTATGTTTCGTTAAATTCCCGCGATCGCGGAGCGTGTTCTTTCAGAACGTATCGCGCCCTGCTCTAGGGACAAATTC
>CAZNNK010001249.1:0-1957 GCA_964574085.1 uncultured Coleofasciculus sp. | reverse complement strand
TTTTGACACTCACCGCCCTAAAAGGACGGTGATTCTTCACAGGGATTCCAACGAATTTACCCTCAGAAAGCATCTTGACCGTGTGTCCCACGGCTGCAAGTCCACGAATACAGACTACTTGTGCAGCAGCTACATCCCGGTCGGTTGTGTAGCCGCACTCTGGGCATGAATGGACGCGCTCAGACAGCAGCTTCTTACCCGTTTCTGTTAAGCAGGACGGGCATATCTGACTCGTTTTCTTGGCGTCTACCTTCAGGAAGAATACCCCACGCTTAAAACAGCATTGGGAGAGGATGTTGATGAACTGTCCCCATCCCGCGTCTAGGCTATGTTTGGAGAGGAATCCTCTGGCTAGGGCTTTGAGGTTTAGCTCCTCAGCAAATATCATTCCCGCCCAATCACAAAGGTTATGAGCTAACTCCCAATGGTACTGTTTGCGTATGTTGGCTATCCGTTCATGCAGTCGGTTAACTTTGACTTGTGCCTTTTTTCGGTTGTTCGATCCTAACTTCTTCCTACTAACTCTTTGTTGCAGCAATTTAAGCTTGCGTTCGAGGCGTTTAAATGGGCGTGGGTTAGGAAACAGCTTTCCATTGGACACTGCCGCAAAATGACTGATTCCAACATCAATCCCGATGGCTTCCCCATGGGGCATTGGTTGAGGTACATCGATATCCCATTGCAGGGTGAGCATGACATACCAACCGGATGCCCGTTTCACCACACGCGCTTGCTTGATGGCTGCACCGTCGGGTATGGTGCGCGACTGCCGAAACCGTACTAACCCTATTTTGGGTAGTTTGATTGCCGCTCCCTGGATGGGTTCTTGCCCGAGTTGGGGGAATACAAACGATCGCATTGCCCCTGCTTTTTTGAAGCGTGGGAAACCATGTCCACCTTCCCACATACTGACAAATGCTTGCTCCAAGCGCTTAAGTGTCTGTTGGAGGACGTGAACCTGCACAGCCTTAAGTGCTGGAATGTTAGCCCGTGCCACGGTTAACCCGCGACATTGACTCGCGTAGGTAGGGCGTTTTGTATCAGCCGGGATGATGTATTCAGAGTGGAGGGAGCAAGCGTCTATCCGACACGAACGAGAGCGAAACCAATCCTTGCGTTCTGCTAGCGCGTAGTTATAAACCCTACGGCATTGCTCTAACCAGTCTTCAAAAATGGCTATCTGGCTAGATGTTGGCTTGAGTTTGTACTCGTAGGTTAGATTGAACAACTTGCATCACCTCCTTACCCTATTGTACAGTGTTTTGATAAACTGTCATGACGATTTATCAAGTAAAAAGCCGTCCTTTAAGGACGGGGCTTGTATCCCTAATTTCTGGTCACGAAAAGGTAACATTAACTGTCAGCGTCTCCAACTTAATTTAGCTGGAAGCGCGATCGCAATGTCCCCCTTCCCTGACTCGGACAACCCTGTCAAGTTCCTGATTGTCATTCGTCATTCATCTTATGTCCTTTGTAAGGGTTTGATGCTGGTTTACAAACTTAGATATACCGTAGGGTGGGTTTCGACTTCGCTCAACCCACCTGACTTAAATCAATGACATTGACCCTAATACGGTTGCAAAACTAACTCCCATTCGCCCGTTTTCTTATTCCAAACGGGTATAGGCGTCTCCCCAATCACATAAGGTCCCCAATATAAACGAGAACCATCTTGGGCGAATGCCACAACAATATCCCCATTTCCTAAAATCAGATCATCTTGGGGAAGTGAAAGAATCAGCCCTTGGCTTCCCCCTTCCATCGGGGCAAAATCCCAGTGGGCGGGTTTGGTGTAAGCCTTTGAATCCGTTTGACGTTCCAGCAGCGCCACCCGCACCGGATGTTCTGTAGAATTGCTGACTCGCAACCCTCCTTCTTGCGCCGCCAGTGCAACGGGATCAAGGGGGGGAGAGGGTGAAGCCTCTGGCGGTGGTAACGGTGAGGAGAGTGGGGATAG
>CAZNNK010001248.1:0-1958 GCA_964574085.1 uncultured Coleofasciculus sp. | reverse complement strand
TTGACCATAAAAGCACCATTGATATTGGCTTTAGTCAAATCAGCGTCAACCAGTTTGGCATCGCTCATCTTAACGTAATTAAGATTCGTCCAATTCATCTGAGCGCCACTCAAATCAGATTTGAGTAAAAATGCTCTGGTCAAATCTGCTCCTCTGAGATTCGCCCCCGTTAGGTTAACTCCGATTAACATAACTCCCCTGAGGTTAGCCCCACTGAGGTCAATCCCTGTGAATTCTCGATTTCCTTGTTCGTACAGTTTGAGAAGTTGTCTAACGTTCATAGCTACAACGTCCACTAAGTATTTATGATTTGGGCAAAGTTGAATGGATTGATAATTTTAATGGATTCTCTTTCTACTTTAATCCTAATAGTTAATGAATAAACCTTCTTTGAAAAAATTTACGTTTCTACCCAACGTCCTCAAACTGTAAGTACCTGGACATAAATTTTGTACTCTGTACTAATAAATGTTAATAGGACTTCGCAAAATTTTAAAATCCTTAACGTTATCAAAATTTTCCTGTCTGACTTTACTAATAAAGATTATACTGCTATACGATGGCAATTTCGCCCAAATCGCTGCCTTCTTTATCAAGCTTAAAGAAATTGTTGAGTAATATTAAACTTCAACACTGTACCCCTAACAATTCAGATTACACTGCAATACTTGTCATACACCCTATAATGTTAAATTTGCCATTAATATGCTGATATAGTGGTGATTATAAAATCTTTATGCCAAGGATTGAATTTGACCCGCTTGAACAGAAAGAATTTGCGAGGAGTTCAACCACTGAGAATCAAATGCGCCTAAGTGAGTGGTTGTAATCAGGGTTTGAAATCGGTCTTGAATCGCATCTAAAAGCTGATTTTGGCGGTTAGGATCAAGTTCTGCCAAAACATCATCCAGTAATAACAAAGGCGGTTCACCCACAACCTCTTCAATCAGCTTTAATTCTGCCAATTTGAGTGCCAAAACCAACGTTCGTTGCTGTCCTTGAGAACCATAGGAACGAGCAGGCGTTTGATTAATTGTAAATTCCACATCATCTCGATGTGGACCAACCAGAGTTGTCCCCTGACGCTGTTCGGGAAAACGACGATGGTGGAGTTTATCTAAAAATGCCTGCTGAACACCTTCTGGGTCATCTTTCTCCAGGTTGACATTTGGCGCGTAGGTCACTTCCAGTACCTCTGTCTTACCACTAATACTACTATGCCAAGATTGAGCAAGTGGCGCTAATCGCTGTAGGACTCTAGCACGACGCCGAGTCACCCGCGACCCTGCTGTTGCCAGTTGTGCATCCCAAAGGGCAAGTTCTGCCTGGGGCTGCTTTGATATTACCCCATCTTGTGTCCCCTCTTCCTCCTGCTTCCGGATGGTTTTCAGTAAGGCATTCCGCTGGCGTAGTATTTGATTATATTGCTGCAAAATATAAGCATAGACAGGTTCAAGTTGGGTGAGAATCGAATCCAGCCAATTCCGGCGTCGTTCCGGACTTCCACGAACTAAATCCATATCCAGACTGGAAAACTGTACCGCATTCAAAATCCCTAAAAAATCAAGCTGGCGACGTAAGGATTCACGATTTAAAGCAACAGTGCGGCGTCCCTGACTGCGAAGGGTTAATCCCAGTTCAACGGAACCATAAGCCCGTTCCAATAGTGCCTGAATCTGACCCATCGAGGCATCCTCCAACACCAATTCGCGATCGCGCCCTGACCGATGACTTTTCAGTGTCGAGAGTAATTCTACCGCTTCTAGCAGATTAGACTTCCCTTGAGCATTATTTCCCACCAAAATCGTTTTCGGTGCCTCAAAATTAACCAAGCAATCCCGATAATTCCGAAACTGGCGCAATTTTAAGCATTTTAAGTACATTGGTCATGGTTGACTGTTGACTATTAATTCCAATTACCTGTTCCCTGTGACACACCGAGCGAAGTCGAGGTGTTC
>CAZNNK010001247.1:0-1958 GCA_964574085.1 uncultured Coleofasciculus sp. | reverse complement strand
CCCGAATCTTGATCCTTTGCCCGTTCCACTGACAGGTCTGATTTCCGAATGACTCGTCTTTAGCTCCTACCACATAAGCCTGTCCTTTAGGTATAGTGACCCGAATGGGAGCTACTCTTAGGTACTTAATCTGTAATTGATAGTGGTTTAGCTTGCGCTTTTTGTGGTGCAGTTGGAAGCGTAAGTTCTGCCAGTTAGTATTCCTGTATTGGAGAGATACCGACAAAGGAAACTGGCAACCACTTTGGCTATTCTGCCAGTTTTTCCTACGGTAAAACTTGCTGGCATTCTTTAGCTTACGTGCAGCCTTTTTGAGCCACTTCTCACAGGATTTGGCTTTGGCGGTTAACACCTTAATGTGACGTTGGCGGTTGGCTTTCGCTGCATCTACCGCCCCCTGACTAAAGGCTATCACCCCATTGGCGTGACGCTTATTGATTCCATACGCCTGCTGTAAATGCCTATTCCATTGAGATTTGTTGAATTCATTATCCCAGAGGAGATGATTAGCCGTCTCACATACCGCTTGGTGGAATATGTATGAGTATTCAGCCAAAAACATTTCCAGTTGAGTCTTTCCCAATGGGTTTAACTCTTCAATTGGAGTAGGAAGCCCTTTGCAGTATGTGATAGCAGCCATTGATTCGAGAAGGTAGATGTTTCTTTTACTGTTGTATACATTTTGGCTGAAAATGTTCCAGACAAAAATACCTACTCATTTTTGAAGAGACATGAGTAGATATGACTAGGGATTAGGTTACAGTTGTTTGCCCCAGCGATCTTGAGGCAGAAAGGAACGATCCATGGGAATGGACGCCACAGGTTCGGTGAGGGTAAATTCCCCCCGTTCAATCCATTGCTTTAATTCCACAGCAACTTGTCGGGAAAGAAATATACTTGCCAAGGGCGCTGTCCGCACCGCTTTACCGTCAATAGTAATGCGTCCCTGCTTCAGTTGGGCGTAGCTGACTAATCCAAACGTGGGACGAACGCGGCGGGGGATGGAGAAATCAACCACTGGGGCGACAATATCTTGATCCGACACGGCACACTGCTCAACCACTGCTTCACTCAACACAGGTAAAGGTACACCCACCCCCAACATCAGAGACGGACCATAATTTTTAAAGTAGCACCCCCGTACCCACTTGGGGTTCATCTGCTTGGCATCCCCAATTAACGCCAATGTAGCGGCTGGACCAATAGGAGTGCGATTGGGAAGGCGTTTCTGGAGGGGAAAATGTTGAGTCCCTTCCCAGGCAATATAACCAATCCCTCCACCCAAGAAAATTTGTGTGCCAATCCCAATCACTTTCAGTTCGGGATCATTCAGGAGTGGGGAAATGGCTCCCGGATTGGAGTAGACGGCATTGCTGAGTCTGGGCTGGAGTGGACCGAGATACGTGTACAAGAGGCGATCGCCCCCATTGACGCCGACGATAAAATTTTGATAGAGATTACGGGGATTGTAAAGATAGAACTGGTTAATCGTTTCGCGAGTAATTGTCGTATCAAAAGAGGCTCTAGGATAACAGTCAGTCATCTGTCCAATCGCTCGCAAGTGCACGGATTTACCCGCAATCAAGTCTTCAATTACATGAGACCCCCCCCGTTCCCGCGATTCCTCAATCTCTGGCAGATCTCCCATATCGGTAGAGTCCACCACTTGAGTCGCGCCTAAATACAAATCCACCGCACCAAAGCCAGCATAAGCCGGTACACCATCTAACCAGCATTTACGAATCTTAATCGGGGGGTCTGTGTGACCTAAATTAATAATCGCCCCCGAGGACTCCATTGGCTCAAATGTACCTGTAGTAATCACATCGACGTTTTTAGCCGCCTGGGTGACCCCGATATCGGCGACTCGCGCTTTTAATTCTTCGACTGTCCAGACGACGGCACGTCGATGGTGAATTTTGTCATTGATGTCAGCTAGGGTTCGCACGATAAAAAGT
>CAZNNK010001246.1:0-1958 GCA_964574085.1 uncultured Coleofasciculus sp. | reverse complement strand
AAAAAAATGGCATTTATCTCCATCACTTATGGATTATTCTTGCTAGGTGTCCTGCTTGTTTACTGGAGCCAGCGTTCTTCATCATGGCGATTATGGGTACTCCTAATTGCCAGTTTGCTTTTTTATAGCAGCTTACAAATTCAATACATTCCGCTACTCTTGTTCGTAGTTTGGCTCAATTTTTACTTAGGGCAGAAAATTGCGGTCAATACATCCCCTGGGTCGCATCTCAACAATAACCATCTCTCCAATGAAGAGTGGTTAATGGCACAGGAACTGTGGAATCAGCGACGGTTGAAACTTTTGTGGCTGGGGATTGGGTTAAATATTCTCTGTTTGGTCAGCTTCAAGTATATTCCGTTTATCCTGACGAATATCTCCGCCCCCTTGAATTTACCCGTAGCGCGAGAAGGGGCAAGCTGGATTAGCGATCGCTTAATTGCTCCCTTGGGACTTTCGTTTTTTGTTTTTGAATGTATTGCCTATCTAATTGATCTGTATCGAGGCGCACCTGCAACGCGCCAAGGTCTACAATTTGCCACCTACAAATTATTTTTTCCGAAACTCATTTCAGGACCGATTACCCGTTACCAGCAGTTTGCTAGCGAGTTTAAAGATATCCAATTTCCCAGTTTTGATCGCTTGAGTGAGGGGCTATGGTTGATTGCCAGTGGTGCAGTAAAAAAGGCACTTTTGGCGGATCGCATTGGAATTTTTGTGGATCTGTGTTTTGGCAACTTAGAACGGGCGGGTAGTGGCGATTTGTGGCTGGCTATTTTTGCCTACGGATTACAACTGTATCTGGATTTTAGCGGCTATGTGGATATTGCCCGGGGAAGTGCTATCCTCCTGGGATTTAACCTGCCCGAAAACTTTAAGTTTCCCTACTTTAGCACCAGCATTGCCGATTTCTGGCGACGTTGGCATATTACGTTAGGAGACTGGATTCGCAACTATCTCTATTTTCCCCTAGGTGGGTCGCGTAAAGGATTAGGGCGAACCTGCCTAAACTTGTTTGTGGTCATGTTAATTATTGGTATTTGGCATGGTGCGGCTTGGGGATTTGTCGTCTGGGGAGGATTGCACGGTTTGGCTTTGGTGGTGCATCGCTTAACCCAAACGCTATCAGACCGCTTGGCTTGGTTAAAGGGGTGGTGGCAAACGGGAGTCGGGGTGCTGGTGGCGTGGGCAATTACGCAAGGGATGGTGTTCATGTCCTGGATTTTCTTCCGCTTACCCAATCTCAAACAAGCCGGCTTTGTCATCCAGAATCTCTGGGGTCAACCTGCTGATGTGCAGTTTGCTGAAAATGTTTATTTGACAGCCTTTGGCTTAGAACGCTTGGAGTTGACACTGCTATTGGTTATCGTTTTCCTGTTCATGGCAGGTGTTTATGGGATTCATCGGGGTTTGAAGTTACAACTCAACTGGCCCCTGAAGTTGCTATTTGTGCCGCTGTGCCTGTATGCCGTGTGGTTGTTAGCACCTGAAGGCGGTTTACCTTATATCTACTTTGATTTCTGATTAATAAGTTAAGATTATGTAAAACATCTAATAAATTAATAAAACCATTGGATGATTCAAATGAAGATGAATACCATTAGAGAAGAGGCAAAAATTTTGCCTTGCTTCAATCGAATCATGAAGTAATAGCACTAATCGAATTATGACTACCACAGTACAACGTCGCGAAAGCGCGTCTTTGTGGGAACGGTTCTGTAACTGGGTGACTTCCACCGAAAACCGCCTGTATATCGGCTGGTTCGGTGTCCTGATGATCCCCACCCTCTTAACCGCTACCACCTGTTTCATCATCGCTTTCATCGCTGCTCCCCCTGTGGACATCGATGGCATCCGTGAGCCTGTTGCGGGAAGCTTACTGTACGGTAACAACATCATCTCTGGTGCTGTTGTTCCTTCCTCCAACGCCATCGGCTTGCACTTCTATCCCATCTGGG
>CAZNNK010001245.1:0-1960 GCA_964574085.1 uncultured Coleofasciculus sp. | reverse complement strand
AATTTCTGCAATGAAATTTAGTCTGTCTATATTTGACTATACTTTTACCAACTATTACATGAAACGCCGCCCCTGATTTCTCAGTTAATTGTACAAGAATGCTTTCGCCTGCTGAAACCCGGCGGACAATTAATTATTCTGGATGGAGATCAACGGAAACTTCGTTATACTCACTGGTTGATCGACCTCTTCCGAGAACCTTATTCCAAAGACTATGCTGCTCATAGTGTCGAGGATTGGATGATAGCGGCTTTTTTTAAACAGGTGCAAACTGAATATGTGGGATGGATTCATCAAGTCACTTCTGGGATTAAACCAAGTAAAAAGGGTTAAAGCAGAAACCAATCCCAGCCAAGCCAAATAAAATACTCTAAGAACCTTGACTTCTTCACGCGCAATGCTGATGAAATCAGAGAAAAGTTAGGTTGCGATCGCGCTCCCATTTTTACCTTAAATTGTAAACCTGTCACCCAGTCAGCACCATGCCAAAAGACCAAATTTTCAGGTATAGCAGTCGCCAAGGCGATTAGGACACAGAAAAAGGCGCCAAACCTTGACCAGTCAATCTTTTCCCTTCTGCCTTCTGCCTTCTGCCCTCTGCCTTTTGCTATACAATGACAACCATTGAATGGATTCAGGAACTGCTAGGACAGCGCTTGCAGCCTTTAGTCTTGGCGATTACCAATCTTGGCTCTGAATATGCCTACATCGCATTCCTCACCCTCTATTACTGGTTAATTGACCCGTGGACAGGTCGCCAGTTAGGACTACTCTTAGGGATTAGCTATGGGTGTAATACAATCCTCAAAGAACTATTTGACATACCTCGTCCCTTCGAGTTAAATTCGGATATCGCCTCGGCTGACGCGATCGCGACGAGTGAAAATGCATCCTTTCCCAGTGGACATGTCCAAGGTTCGGCAACCTTTTGGATTTACTTATCCTTACACCACCACCGCCTCTGGCTATGGGTGTGGACTCTAATTCTACTCCCCTTAATTGCTGTATCACGCCTCTACTTAGGGGTTCACTTTCCTATAGATGTAGTCGCCGGATTGATTGTAGGTATTCTTTTTGCTGGGATAGGTACAGTCTGGTCTATTCCGGTCAAACCCAGGTTTATCGTTCAGGTTACTGTTGTCGTCGTGACATTTTTTCTCGCCAGTTTATGGACACCTTTAGCGCGTTCTTTGGGGGTCATTACAGGATTTTTCCTCACCCAACCTAAGTTTACACCCCCTTCAACATGGAAAGGGCGATTGCTTTTTGGCGGAGTCGGTCTAATCTTAGTCTTAATCCTTTTTATCGGTTCGAGATGGGTGTTAGGGGACTGGCGGAATCAAGGATGGGTCACCTATTGGCGCTACAGCCTGCTTACCCTATTCGCGACTGAGGTTGTACCTAGACTTCTCCATCGCCAAACTTGGTAAGTGGCTCATCTTATTGCACCGAACAATGTATTTAAGAATAGGAAAAATAGGGAAAAGATTGACTGGTCAAGGTTTCAGCATTTCGCTTTGTCCTAATCGCTCATGTAGACTGTTATACTATCCCCTTCATAATTCAGTCCGCGCAGGCGGACTTTGTTTGTATAGCCGTGACTTCCTTTTCAACAGAGGAAAAAGGGATGTTTCGCTTTAGTCAACCGACGGTAGAGGAGGTTCTTCTTCCTTAACTCTGCGGATAGGAAGATTGGCAATTAACGCTGTTGCCCGTTGGTTACTTTCTAGGGTAAACTCCAAACCCTCTCGATCAATCTCCACATACCGAGAGACAACTTCTAGGATTTCCTCACGCATCGACTCAATCATCTGGGGACTGAGATCGGCGCGATCGTGAGCAATAACCAGTTGTAGGCGGCGTTTTACTTCCGCGCGACTGTTTCTGGCACTTGTCCAGGGAAAAAGTCGTTCTAGAAGTTCGCTAATCATGGGGTTTTGCATCCGTGGTGAGTGAGGAG
>CAZNNK010001244.1:0-1962 GCA_964574085.1 uncultured Coleofasciculus sp. | reverse complement strand
TTACGGTATAAGGCTTTAGCCTGGGTGCAGTACATCTGTATGGGGGGAACTCCAGATTAATGCTGATCATCCCGAAGAACGGCGACGTTGGTCATTAGCCCATGGATATCTTCACTTTCTTGCTCATCGACGCAAGCCTGTCCTTGATTTTGAGGGACAGTATAAGAGAATGCCAGAAAGTGAACGACTTGCCGAAGCCTTCCCCAAATATTTCCTGATGCCAACGAGTGGCTTACTTAAACGATTTAACGATATGTATCGCGCTAATGGTAAGTTCACTCCCACGTTCTTCTTGACGCCTGTTGCATCTTAAACTTTAGTGCATCGGGTCATCTTTTGGAAATTTTGCAGGCTATTCCGGCTCAAGTTGCAGTTCCCCAAGTTGTGCTAGAGCGCGAGTTAAAGACACTGCAACGCCTTGAGAATGAAGAGAACGAGGGAGCGACTCAGTTCGAGGCTGCTATTACCCAGGGTGTACTGATTGTGGTGGACTTTAAATCAGAAGCAGAGGAGACATCATTTGTCAACTATGTTTTTGAACTCGGCGATGATGGAGAATCTGCCTGTTGTGCGATCGCGGTTCATCGAGGATGGGCAATAGCAACCGATGACAAGAAAGCAATTTCATTTATTCAACGGGAGATCTCCCAGCTTCAAATTATATCAACTCCAGCGATAATCAAGCATTGGTCTGAGAACTCATGCAATTAGGGGCTTTAGCCCCTACTACTGCCGTGGCACACCTTATTTGGTGGATTAGAATTGTAGGGGCGCAAGGACTTGCGCCCGATTCAATGGTCAAATCTAATTCACAATTTTAGCTGTGTCAGTCCACTACGAACCCAACCTATTCCACAATTTTAACTGTGTCACTCCACTACTGCCGTGACCCAACTAAAATAGGACGTTGTTTGTAGTGAGAACTTTAGTTCTCTCTCCGCCTAGCTGGAGAGGGCTAAAGCCCCTACTACGAACCCAACCTATTCCACCATTTTAACTGTGCCACTCCACTACGGTCTAAGAATACCGGATTTGCAGCAGTAGTCTATCTGCTTTAACTGGAGAAATGACTCGGTGAATGCAGGAAGGGTCTTGCACAAAACCAAATCCACTTTCTCCTTCAATGATCAGTTGATTGTCTTGTCCGTAATAATTAAGCACCGCCTTGTCCGACTGACGACCCGCAGCCAAGGTCATGTAAAGCGGCTTTTTCTGATGAGAGCCTTTGATCATCACATGAGCGCCCGAATCAGCATTCACATCGGTGATATAAAAATAGGCGGTCATGAAGTTGTACCCAGCGATATCATAGTGAAAATTTGTGGGTGGATAACTCTGTCTAATTTCTGACTCTCTGAGATCTGACACTAAACTCCAAGTTAGATGCTGGGTAATTTGATTGGGCCAATACCCCAGATAGTTCTTAACGATTTGCAACAGCAGAGGATCTTGGGTAATTTTTTGAATGGCTTCGCAATTCATGACATCACGCACCAAGGCACGCAGCACGGGATGCTCACCTCGCTTTCGACTATTTCTAATTACCTCTTCGATGAAAAACTCGTCGTCAGACTCAGGTTCAATACAAGGTGTTTGAATGGCATATTGATAGATTTCTTTGACCATTGACGGCGATAAATGCAGACCAAATCCTACTCCTTCATGACGGAGTTGTTGGACACATTTATCGAGAGAAACACCGTCAAATATTGAATCGGAAGCAATCTTCAGGCGTTTTTTATAGAAATCGGGATTTAGGCGCTGTCGCCTAGCTTGGAGAAGACTATATATTCTCCGACAGATGAGGAAACGACCAAACCGCTGCGTGAAGTCTCCTTGGGTTAACCGTTTTATCGGGTTTGAGGCTGAACTTAAGCGTCCCTTTGAACGTTCTAATGGGGCAGTTTTCATGACAATTCTCAAGACACTTGGCTACATCTACTACTCTCATCATTACTTTTG
>CAZNNK010001243.1:0-1963 GCA_964574085.1 uncultured Coleofasciculus sp. | reverse complement strand
CCGCCCCCCCCCCCCCGCCCCCCCGCGCCGCCCCCCCCGCGCCCCCCCCCGCCGCCGCCGCCCCGCGGCCGGCCGGGCGCGCGCGGGGCCCTGGGGGAGATGGAAATAACGATAAGGGATAGGGACACAGGGTTGTAGGGGTGGGTTTTACCGATAACAGTTTGGCACAAACCCATAACTTGACTAAACCCGCCCTTTTGGTTAAAACCGACGGTAAAAACGGAAAGAAACGATAGTCGTGAAACCCGCCCCTACAGAAACTGATTCCCTTGATGGGTAAAATCGCTTACTATAGTAGACTGTTGCCGAAAGCTAGGGAAATTCCAGACGCAATACGGCGTTTATCATCTAGGCTGGCTGATACCTAACTGGGTAGCGTTTCTCCAAGAGGATTTTATCATGGGATTTGTCATTGCCACAGTTAACATGAAAGGCGGTGTCGGAAAGACGACACTAACCGTCAACTTGGCAACTTGCTTGGCGAAACATCACCAAAAACGGGTTTTAGTGGTTGATTTAGATACCCAAATCAGCGCTACACTCAGCTTAATCGCCCCTCAAGAGTTTGCTAAAGCCAGAAAAGCGAGACGCACGCTGAATCAGTTAATTGATAAGGCAATTCGTCCCCATCGTCACGCCAAACTGACGATTCAGGATGTTATTCAATCTTACGTTTGTTCGGTCAAAGGACTGGATTTATTGCCGGGAGATATCGATCTGTATGATGAGTATTTAGTCTCGGAGATGCTGCATCAAGAAGCCAGTCGCGAAGAGACTCCTAATTTTAATCAGGTGTGGAATCGGTTTGAGAAGCTGTTGATTAAGGGGATTTTGGAACCGGTTATTGATGATTACGACTTTATTATTTTAGATTGCGCTCCTGGCTATAATCTGTTAACCCGTAGCGGTATTGTTGCCAGTAATTTTTATTTACTCCCAGCTCGTCCTGAACCGTTATCGGTTGTGGGAATTCAGCTTTTGGAACGGCGGATTGCTAAGTTGAAAGAGAGTCATAAGTCTAACACGTCTCTCGACCTACAGTTATTAGGTATTGTCTTTATTTTATCCGGGGGGTTGCTGGGTCGCTATTACAAGCAGGTGATGAATCGGGTAACAGAAGATTTTGTTCCGACGCAACTGTTTAAAAATCGCATTCCCATGGATGTTAATGTGGCTAAAGCAGTCGATAGTTTTATGCCGGCTGTTCTCGCTTCGCCCAATTCTTCCGGTGCCAAAGCGTTTACACGGTTAACCGAGGAATTTGTCGAGAAAATAGCGGCGTATAAGAATGAAGCTGGAAATGGCTCTAAGAAAATGAATTTGGCAAATTTGGAGTGATTTGTCATTCGTCCTTTGTCAGTGGTTAATGTCTCAACGACAGTAATCATTTGGGATATAGATACTAAAGACTATTGCCATCAATTGAAGAATAATCGACTCTATCCAGGAATGAATATATTAGAGGAGTGAAGGGGTTAACACTGGGGACAATTATGGCGTTAAAAGCATTGAGTGCGGTGGAATTCTAAGCCAGTAGAGATGTTCTTGGGAAACATCTCTAAGTTAAATTACTCTGGAGTACCAATACCATCACAGAGGGTGCGATCGCTCTTGGGTACATTGAGGTTGTTCTTGAGATAATCTCTTGCCCAATCACAACCTTGCTCCAACAGCTCATCCAAACTCGGACTCAAAACCAACATACCATCATTGCCGGAAACGGTAATAGATTGGGGGCTAGGGCTAAAACTGACATCCGAAAATCCAGTCATGTTGTAAAGTTCAGTTACTTTTAACCACATCCCGTTCAGTATATATAGCTGCGCCTTACCCATCTGACTGCCACCTAAAGCTAACATTTTACCGTCTTTGCTAAAATTTAGAGCATCAATATTACTTATACTATCGTCTGGTTTCAATAATTCTCTCTATTTGCCAGTACTGCTTCTCCACAGCCTGACAG
>CAZNNK010001242.1:0-1965 GCA_964574085.1 uncultured Coleofasciculus sp. | reverse complement strand
TCGCCGCAGTTTTACCGCAAATCGGAAAGACAGCTAACCCTTGCTAACCGCAAGAAGTCTAAGAAGTACCAAAAGGGAGTAAAACCGCAGTCAAATAACTATCAAAAGGCATGTTGCCGATATGCCCGGAAGCATTTAAGAGTAAGTAGGCAGCGAAAAGAGTATTGCAAGCGAGTCGCATACTCCGTTATCCAATCTAACGATTTGGTAGCCTATGAAGACTTAAATGTCAAAGGTCTGGTAAGAAATCGTTACTTGTCTAAGTCTATCTCTGATGCAGGATGGTCTACATTTAGACGATGGTTAGAATACTTTGGACACAAGTATGGGAAAGCAACAGTTGCGGTTCCTCCGCACTACACCTCCCAGGATTGTCCAGAGTGTCACCATCGAGTCAAAAAATCCCTGTCTCAACGAACCCATGTTTGTGGTAACTGTGGGTATGTTGAGGACAGGGATATCGCAGCTAGTTTAAACATTCTGCAAAAAGGATTAAGTACGGTGGGGCACACCGGAACTTACGCTTGGGGAGATTTGCCCTCTTGGGCGATTGGAGCAATCCTGTCGTCTAACGGCGAGTCGGGGAACCAAGAATCTCCGTGTCTTTAGACCGGAGAGTGTCAAGAAGATATTCCGGCTGAACTGTTAGATTGGCTTTGCCCTCCTGAATCCAAGCCCTAATACCAAGTTGCGTTCAAAGATAGCACATAGAGTAGGTGATGCCGACGTTTATGGCGCTAAAGCGCAACTACAAACGAAGCACAAACTACCGTTGCGGTTCCATATCCCCGTACTTAATCAACAGCGCGATCGCCAGACTCACGGCAAAAATTAATACCATACTCAGCGCTGAACCAAATCCCCAGTTTTGGGTTGCGCCCAGAAATTGGTTGTAAATTAGACGGGATATGGTCATGCTGGAAGCTCCCCCTAATAACTCCGGATCAACGAAATCCCCTAAGGCGGTAATAAATACCAGAATCGAACCCGCTGCAATCCCGGAAAAGGTTTGGGGTATGGTTACTTTCCAAAACGTTTGTACTGGATTCGCCCCCAAATCTGCCGCCGCTTCCAATAAACGCTGATCCAATTTCTCTAAAGACGCATAGAGGATTAATACCATGTACGGTAAATAACTATACGCCATGCCAATTAATACCGCTGAACTGGTATTTAAGAGTTCCAAAGCGGGTAAACCAATCGAAGTTAAGATGCTATTGAGTACCCCCGTGGGTCGCAGAATCGTAATCCAGGCATAAGAGCGCAACAGGGAGGAGGTGAAATTAGGTAGGATAAATCCCAACAGGAGTAAATTCTGCCAACGCTTCGGTGCCATCTGAGCAATCCAGTAGGCGACCGGAAACCCCAACACCAGACAAATTGCCATCGTACCCACCGCAAAAAACAGCGATCGCCCCATCACCTGCAGATTGATCGGTTCAAAGACGCGCAGATAGTTATCCAGTCCAGAGGGGTTGACAATATCCCCCGGTTTAATATCAGGAACTAAGCTTAACTCAAAGATGATCAGGGTTGGTAAAACCAACAATAAAAATAGCCACAGTCCCGCCGGTCCTAATAACGCCAAGGGTTCTAACCACTGGCGTCGGGAACGGGTGGGTTCTTCGATCAATGAGGGTTCAGCCATATTATCTGTGGCTGCGGGATTGGGTAAGGAGGTGGGGGAAACTTTTTTGTCGGTAGACACGGTATAAATAAGTAGGTGGACACAATTAAAGTGAACGGTGGAGAACTCGCTGTCCTTGAGAAGCAAGCTACGTCTTATATCGTTTGTTGATTGTTCATTGTTGATGGTTCATTGTTCATTGTTCATTGGTAATCCTCTTCCCCAGCTCCCTCTGCTTCCCCAGCTTCCCCAGCTTCCCCAGCTTCCCCGGCTTCCCCAGCTCCCCCAGCTTCCCCAGCTTCCCCAGCTTCCCCAGCTCCCCCAGCTTCCCCAGCTTC
>CAZNNK010001241.1:0-1968 GCA_964574085.1 uncultured Coleofasciculus sp. | reverse complement strand
CCATCTCCCCCATCTTCCCCATCTCCCCCATCTCCCCCATCTCCCCCATCTCCCCTGACTGAGGTTGCGAAATGTTCTCTAGCAACTGTTGTAGATTGGCTGATTTGTTAGAGTCCTTTAAGGATAAACTAAAACAGATCTCAGTGAATCTACATACCGTAACCTCAGCATGATGAAAGAACTTGACCTGAAAAAGACCATTGACGTACTCAACACCATCATGGAGTTTGAGTTGGCTGGTGTCGTGCGTTACACTCATTACTCCTTGATGATCATTGGTCCCAACCGAATTCCCATTGTCAACTTTTTTAAGGCACAGGCTAGTGAGTCTCTACTCCACGCTCAACAGGTGGGAGAAATTATCACAGGCTTAGAAGGTCATCCCAGCCAAAAGATTGCGCCCATCGAGGAAACTTACCAACATTCTGTGCAGGATATTTTACAGGAAAGCCTTAATCATGAGAAAAAAGCCTTAGATCTCTATAAAGAACTCCTGGATATCGTGGAAGATGCTTCCATCTATCTCGAAGAATTTGCTCGTGGTCAAATTGGTCAGGAGGAAATGCACAACATAGAGATTAAGAAGATGATGCGTGATTTTAGCTTAGGGGTTACTGAATAAGTATTGTGGTGAGGGGAGGAAACAGGGAATGGGGAATAGGAGGAATGGGGGGCTGTGGCATTTCTCGGATTCCTGAATTCTTCCTCAGCTATACCGGGTAAGCTGTCATGCATTTAAATTGGGAATGGGTAGTGAGCAAGATGCTCACACTACAAGGATTTCGCACTTCTTGACATTAAGGTTTAAAAGCCGAACCGCTTATTGCTTCTGCTGAACTGAATGGTTAGAAACAGGAAATCTCTACCAAAACGGGGGGAGTTCACCCGGATTTAGCAGTTTACCGCCAGTCCGACTACGTAGGTGCGTCCCGATTACAGCATTAAAACAGTTAATACTTTATCCTTATACATAGTTTTGTGAGCGATCGCATCAGGTGGCATGCCGTTTTCGTAAAGAAAAATGTGGGATATAGACAGCGAGTCATTGAAGCCTCTACCATTGGTCTAATCGTCTAACCTGAGCAACCGTATCCTTGTCTGCCGTGGGTCAACGGTGGATCAAGTTGAGCGGGAAAATTTTAGGTTGAATCCAACCTGAACGTTGTCCGGATGGGTTGCTATTGCTGTTGAAGGATAAAGCTTCTTGTTGCAAAAATTAGATTAATATGAAGAAAATCTGTTCCCGTCGTAGCTTATCTCGCCAAGTTCGTGAAGAAGCGGCTGAAATTGCCTTTTTGCGTCCCCATCCTGAGCATTTAAATAATGGTGAGGAGTCGGCGTATCGGAACGCTGAGAACGAACTCAGTTATATTGCCAACTATTCCAAAGGTTTACCCCATAACGATTTAGGCGAAGTAGACCCAAAAGCTTACCGCCTCTTACTCAAAGCCCTGTGTAGTGGTAATCCTGGCGATTTTGAGGCAATACCACGGGGCTGTACTCACGGTCAATTCGAGTTGTCTGAATCCAGTTCCGAGGACAAGAAACGCCTGGGTTGTCGCCGATTGATCAATCCGCAAGCCGCGTTAGCCTTTGACTTAGAAGGACCCGATGCTCAGTCAGTAACGATTCGCCCTGCTCCCCGTATCGATGGGGCAGAAAATGCTTGTGAAGCTATAGAACTTTACTGGATGGCGCTACTGCGGGACGTTAATTTTACCGACTTTCGCGATCACTGCGACCTTGAAAAAGCCGCCGAAGAACTATCAAACTGCTCAGATTTCCGAGGACCAAAAGAAGAGGGTCAAGTGACACCGGATGTGATTTTCCGAGGATCTACGCCGGGAGATGTGGTGGGTCCTTTTGTCTCGCAATTTTTGCTCAAAGATATCCAATATGGCACGCTGAAAATTAACCAACGCCAACGGACGGTTGTTCCCAACAGCGACTTTATGACCGATTATAAAA
>CAZNNK010001240.1:0-1970 GCA_964574085.1 uncultured Coleofasciculus sp. | reverse complement strand
TATTCTGTTAGCGTTGGCCACGCCGAGCTCCCTTTATTAGTTATTGGGGATAGTTGTTGTGTATATGCGTGATGATAGTGTAGGCAGGATTTGCGCGATCGCGGCGGGTGATATCGTCCCAGCCAAAAAACCCGCCCCCGATATTTACAACCATGTACTGCGACAAATGGATTTGCCATGCCAAGACTGTTTAGCGATCGAAGATTCTGATCAGGGTTTAATTGCAGCGACGCAAGCAGGTATCACCACAATAATTACAGTCAACAATTATACAAAAGACCAAGAGTTTACCCAAGCGGTACTCGTGTTAAATCATCTCGGAGAACCCGATCAGCCCTTTACTGTTCTCGCCGGAGATGCGGGAGATAAGCGATACGTTGACATAGAACTCCTGAACCATCTCCATCACCGTTAGAACGTCGGTTCAATCACCCCAGTTAAATAGGTGGAAGTAACGTTAACGGCGGGGATCATCATTGGTCATACTCGCTCCCGAAAAGAAGCAAGCTACGTCATTATTTGTAAGGGGTTGAGGTTTGTGTTTACAAAACTTAATATAGTTGACTTTATGTCTATTAACCTACTTAGCGGTGAAAAGACTATAGTTAATAGCGGATCAGACGCCACCCCAATCACTAATTCCCCATCACTAATCGCCTAACTTTACAAATTAAAGTCTAAAATTCTATTACTATAGCAATTAGCTCTCAGTCATGATATCATGTCCGTCTAGACAGTGATTTTTGACTTTCACCTTGCCACCTTACTTCTTCCCTTCTGCCCTAGAGCCTTCTGCCCTAGAGCCTTAAAGAGTACCAACGTGTAAGTATTCAGCCGAACCTGATAATGATCTGCTTGTCTCGGAGTGATGGGGTAGCGTTATGACCTATAGCCTTAGAATTGCCGATATTCCTGCTAGCGAACGTCCACGCGAACGACTAATGGCGATCGGTGCCAAAAATTTGGCAACAGCGGAATTGATTGCTATTTTGCTTGCCACAGGTCAGGGAAAAGGTAAACTTTCGGCAGTCGGTTTGGGACAATATATTTTGCAGCAATTAAGTCAAGATGAACGCGATCCCATGGCGGTATTGCGAGATATCTCACCCCAAGAGTTAATGCGTATCCATGGCGTCGGACCTGCCAAAGCTGCCACCATGTTAGCCGCCATTGAACTGGGAAAACGCGCCTTTCAGTCTCGCCCCACAGAAGGCACTATAATTGATAGTCCCATGGCGGCGGCGGCGGCTTTCAGTCATGAGTTGATGTGGCAAACTCAGGAACGTTTTGCTGTGTTGCTGTTGGATGTGAAAAATCACTTATTGGGGATTAAACTCATCTCCGTTGGTACAGCAACACAGACATTAGCATGTCCTCGCGAGATTTTACAAGCTGTTTTGCGCCATGGGGCGACGCGGTTTATTGTGGGGCATAGTCATCCAACGGGTAGTGTTGAACCTTCTGAGGATGACATTTATTTGACCAAACAGCTTTTGCAGGGGGCGCTGCTAATCGGCGTAGTTGTAGTGGATCACCTGATTTTGGGAAATGGCAATCACCGAAGTCTACATCACACTACTTCATTGTGGAAGGAATATCCACAAGATATTTAATGGTGTGAGTTGTAGTTTCAGGCGGCGCTATGTTAATTTAGTGGGTTAGGGGCGATTAGCACAGTGGTAGCGCACTTCCTTCACACGGAAGGGGTCACTGGTTCGAGTCCAGTATCGCCCATTTAAGTTTTATGACAATACCTAATCATTGCGCTTTCAGCGATCGCTGATTTTCCTCTACAAAAATCAATAGAGTGCTGTTTAGTTTTCACTCTCAGAATGCCCACCCTATCAGAAACTGCTATTCTGTCAAAAGAGGATAAATCCTCAATTAACTGATTACAGCACCGCCCAAATAAAGCGACTATTTACACATTGCTGAAACGCTGACGATGCAAGCATTTTCAAAGTTTAATT
>CAZNNK010001239.1:0-1971 GCA_964574085.1 uncultured Coleofasciculus sp. | reverse complement strand
GCGCTTTAGCGCTTCTGGCACTAAAGTGCCTACTACGAACCCAGCTTAAGTCAGTTACATTCGCAAGGGAGCGGTACGAGTAGTGCGATCGCGAAATCTTGATCCTGTGCTAATTCTAGAAAGGATAGACCCATAAAGACCCGATGCTGAATATTCCCTCCGTCCTAGCACAAGAGCTTTCCCTCTCCGCCACTCAGGTGGAAAATACCCTGTCTCTTTTAGCCGAGGGCGCCACGATTCCCTTTATTTCCCGGTATCGGAAAGAACGAACCGGTTCTCTGGATGAAACCCAAATTCGCGCGATCGCAGAACGCTACGCTTACCTGAGTGAACTGGAAGAACGCAAAGCCACAATTCTGGAGGCGATCGCGTCTCAAGGGAAATTGACCGATGAACTGAAGGCGAAAATAGAGTCCTGTTTCCAGAAAAATGAGTTAGAAGACCTTTACCTCCCCTATCGTCCCAAACGTCGCACTAGAGCCACCGTTGCGCGGGAAAAAGGATTAGAGCCTCTGGCAGAATTGATTAAATCCCTGAATACCCCCACCGCCAAACCTGTCTCCTTAGAAGCCGAAGCCGCCAATTATCTTGATGAAGAAAAGGGAGTTAAAACTGCTGCTGATGCACTGAAAGGAGCATCTGATATCCTCGCCGAAGAAGTTGCCGAAACTGCTGAATTCCGGGCTTACCTGCGCGACTATTTGATGAAAAATGGGCGATTTGTCTCCAAGATCAAAGACGATTATCCCGAAGGCAGTACCAAATATGAAATGTACCGCAATTTCCAAATTAAGGCAAAGGATATTGCGCCGCACAATATGCTGGCATTATTTCGCGGGGAAAGTGAGGGAATTTTAAGCCTGAATCTGGACTTTGATCAGGAGTTTATCCAGTCGTATTTAGAATCAGAAACGATTCGCACCAAAATTCCAGAGGTGCGGAACTTCTATCGGGATCTGCTGCATGATGGCTTTAACCGCTTAATGAAAAATTCCCTAATTACGGAAGTGCGGACAGATCGTAAAGCGTATGCGGATTTTGAATCGATTAAAACCTTTGAAGCCAATTTACGAGAACTCCTACTTTCTCCCCCAGCGGGAATGAAACCCACCTTAGCCATTGATCCGGGATTGCGAACCGGGTGTAAAGTGGCGGTGTTAAATGAAACGGGGAAGTTTATGGAATACCAAACTATTTTTCCCCATACCGGAAAACCAACCCAAGCGGCTACCACAGTCAAAAGCCTAATCGAAAAATACCAGATTGAGTTAATCGCGATCGGCAATGGTACAGCATCGCGGGAAACCGATGAGTTTGTCAGGGACGTGATTAAAACCCTGGCTCACAAACCAATTAGCGTGATTGTAAATGAATCGGGTGCGTCTGTCTATTCGGCGAGTGATGTAGCGCGAGAAGAATTTCCGGATCAAGATGTTACCGTGCGCGGAGCGATTAGTATTGGACGCCGTTTACAAGATCCTTTGGCGGAATTGGTGAAAATTGATCCCAAATCCATTGGCGTGGGACAATACCAGCATGATGTGGATCAAAAGTTACTCAGAAAAAAACTGGATGACACGGTAGAAAGCTGTGTGAACTATGTGGGTGTGGATCTGAATACGGCGTCGAAAGAGTTATTAACCTTTGTGTCGGGTTTAACTCCCACTATTGCCAAAAATATCGTCACCTATCGGAATGAAAATGGCGCATTCCCCAATCGCCGCCGTCTGCTGAAAGTCGCCAAATTAGGACCCAAAGCTTTTGAACAATCGGCTGGATTCCTGAGAATTCGCGGTGGCGATAACCCCTTAGACAATACCGCCGTGCATCCAGAAAGTTATCCGGTAGTGGAAGCCATGGCGAAAGATATTGGGGTTCCCTTGAAACAAATCCCTAAAGCCGCCGATCGCCTCAAATCTATTGATTTAAAGAAATATGTGACCGATACCGTTGGCTTACCCACCCTGAAAG
>CAZNNK010001238.1:0-1976 GCA_964574085.1 uncultured Coleofasciculus sp. | reverse complement strand
CTTGTGAGGTGAGAGGGTGAGGGGGAGATGAAGGAAACAGTAGACCTACATTCCGCAGATATTTCAACAAAATTTATAGCGATAAAAATGAATCGAGAGATAAAAGGCCGGATCTGAAACAATTTATCATTGACATAAATACAAGAATTGTTAGGCCTATTGATTTTGTCAAAGTGAATTTTTTATTCCTTCCTAATGCTCTCAGTCAGGATCTGCGGAATGTAGGTTCGTAGTCAGCACGAAACCGTGCTGGAAAATCAAGCATTTTGAGGCACTCGCATTGCCTACTACGAACACGAACTAATAAAATTAAGCAAGGCGTGGGCGAGTTCCAGTTTGCTGCACGGTTGAACCGACTGCTGGCGTCCCTGTTTATCAATGAAAATCGCTTGATTGGTGTCGCTGGCAAATCCCACATTCGGCTGATCAATGGGATTGGCGGCGATCGCATCTAAATTCTTGGCGTTTAATTTTGCTAACGCAGGCTTGACAATATCGCCCGTTTGTGCTGCAAAACCGATTAACTGTTGATGACTTTGTTTATGCTGTCCTAACTCTGCCAAAATATCCGGTACAGGTTCTAAAGCTAAGGCAGTGGGAAGCTGGGCTTTGGGTAATTTCTCTGAGGTATGATCAGCAGGTTTGACATCGGCGACGGCGGCTGCCATGATTACCAGATCCGCTTCGGAGAAATAAGATAACATGACCTGACGCATTTCCGCCGCACTGACGACTGAAATTGCTTGAATATCGGGGGGAATGGGTTCAGTTAAGGGTGCATGGACTAATACAACTTGTGCACCGCGATGCTTGGCGGCTTGTGCTAATGCCAATCCCATCTTACCCGTAGAGGGATTGCCAATAAAGCGCACAGGGTCTAAATGTTCTCTGGTGCCACCTGTACTAATTAACACCTGTTTGCCGACTAAATCCCGCTTACCGCCTGTGTATAACACCGAATGAATAGCAGTCAGAATCTCGGAGGGTTCTGCCAAGCGCCCTGCACCCACGCGATCGCATGCCAATCGTCCGGCACCGGGTCCAACGGTATGATATCTGGAATCGCTCAAAAGCTGTTGCCAATTCCGTTGTACCGCCTGCTGTCCCCACATATCCGTATTCATGGCTGGGGCAAGAAGTAGGGGACAATGGGAGGCGAGAACGGTATTGGTTAATAAATTATCGGCTAAACCGTGAGCTAACTTGCCCAGTGTGTTAGCGGTAAGCGGGGCAATCACGAATAAATCAGCCCATTCGCCTAAGTCAATATGAACGGGGCGATTATGAATCGGTTGCCAAAATAGGCGATCAGTATACACCTGATGGCGCGAGAGGGTGGAAATAGTCAGGGGGGTGATAAACTCTTGAGCCGCTTGGGTGAGAATCACCCGAACTTGCACCCCAGCCTGAAACAGGGTGGAAATAACCTGACAAACTTTATAGGCGGCGATACCACCGCCTATACCTATCAATACTCGCTTAGACTCATTCACGCTTCATCATACGCTTCTAGGTCTAGCAAGTAGAGGTAGGGTTCTGCCAACTCCGGACGTTGGAAGGCTAGCGCCCGCAGCAAATGCCAGTCATCTAGTCCCGCAAACGCATTTTCATATTCGTCCTGTTCTAAACGTCCTGCTAATTCAGCAACATCCTGTTTCGTGAAAGCCGACAAATCACGCTGGGACATGGTTAACGTTGCCATTGCTCACGCCTCTCTTGAATCGGATTGATGTACATTGCACAGAGCGCTATTACCGCTGCGTTTCTATTATCGCCATTCAAGCACAGAACTGGGGAGTTTTTCTGTTAAGGCTTTGTAAGGTTTTGCAGTTTGAGTCATGAATCCCTAACGTGAGCTACTGGCGTGATACACCTTATTTGGTGGATTAGAATTGTAGGGGCGCAAAGACTTGCGCCCATTTTAACGTAGGCGCGGAAGTCCTCACCCTCAACGATGCCATCGTGAGGATGGACAG
>CAZNNK010001237.1:0-1980 GCA_964574085.1 uncultured Coleofasciculus sp. | reverse complement strand
CACTAGATCTCCAAAGGAGATTGAAACTGTTTCTTGCTTACATACTCAATGTAACCTCTCCATGTTCCAAATACACTAGATCTCCAAAGGAGATTGAAACGTGGTATTTCTTCCTAGCCCGTTCAATCCACTCGAGTTCCAAATACACTAGATCTCCAAAGGAGATTGAAACTCAAGTAAATGGAAACGATTAAAGTTTTACCGTCCGTTCCAAATACACTAGATCTCCAAAGGAGATTGAAACGACGATCCCAAGTTCTCAAAGCTTAAAAAGTTACTGGTTCCAAATACACTAGATCTCCAAAGGAGATTGAAACCAAAAATCAAATAATGCTGAATATGCCGCAACCCGCGCGTTCCAAATACACTAGATCTCCAAAGGAGATTGAAACAGGAATAGTAAAGCAAAGCTTCTATCACCCCCTCAGGCTGACTGGATAAGAGTTTGAGTCGTCTTTAGACGACTTGAGCTTTTAGCCAAGAACTTGAGTTATTGGCGGGTGTTGGGGTTTACAAATCTCGCATTTGTTGCTCCACACTCATTGCAATTTGCAGCGCTTCATCCAGCAAATAACCATACTGATCCGTTGGCGGATCAAATTCTCCCGCCACCAAACTGATTAGATTATCTTCTAATGTAACCATCAACTCATCCGGTCGTGCCATCACCCCTTGTTTAGTGCGAATAATTTCTATCTTAATCCCTTGCAGTAAACTCTTTTTAGTCACCCGTAACGCCCGCAGCACCTTTTCCGCTTCTAACGAGATATCCCCGTGGCGATTGGTTTGAGTCTGACTCAGTTGATTCAGCATCGCTAGAGATTTAACCACACGATTGTACTTATCCACTTGGCGTAGCAACTTAGCCACAGATTTCCAATGTTCTGCCTGATTCACTAGCCAAATATTCGCCAATACCAAAATCAAAACTGAGCCAACAAAAAACACGAGAAAAAAGTTAGCAATGTCCGCCCCATCACTCGGTAAATTCCCCGATCGCTTCACCGCCAGAAACCCCACAGGCATAACAAAAATCAGAATTAGACCTAAACTAAAAACCTCAATAAAAAGCAGCGATCGCAGGTGTTGAGAATTACGCCAAAATAAGCCTCGGTAAACCGTTGTGGCTAGCCCCGCCCGCAGATCTAACCCAGCGATTTGCTCTAATTCGGTTGGAGTAATCGGCAAGTCTGCTACATTATTTAGCATAAAACAATCTCCCGAATTCATTGTTTTTTTTCGGTTTAATTAAGCCCTAAAGCGTGAGTCAGCGTTTTCCAAATATGCATATAGAAATTACTCTCTAAAGGACGAAACAGCGCAAACTCTTTTCCTGGAGTACCAAAAAAGGGTCGCAGTGACCACCCTAACTGACTGCCAACAAAACCGTAGAGAAATAACCAAGCTTGCACAACCTTCAGATTCCGGGATTTATCCGTATCTTGAGAATGAGAATGCAGTGATTTCATGCTTTGGTAGAAAAACTGGACACCGATCACGCCAGTTAAGGTAAAAATCGCTACATTGAGTAACTTAAAGAAATTGTAATCATTAACCGAGAGCAGGAAAAACAAGACCACAGGAACAAACGCCAAAAGCATGACACTGATCACAGACGTGGTGGCTAAAAGCAACACTAAATATTGGCGAAAGTTGCGCTGAGAACCCGTCACCACCTCGAAAATATATAAACTGGGTAGACAGACCAGCAATGTGATTAAATAAAGACCCGGTAACTTAATCGCGGAACTAATCGCCTGCAGCCAATGACTCGACGCCCCAATCACCAAGCCGTACAACGCGAGAAAGGAGGCGCTACACACTAAGAACGAAACAATCTTACTATCGAGTCCGATTTCCTTCTCAACCTCGGTCAAAAAAGCCTTGCGATCGCGTAAAAAAGACATCAAACTAGCAAAGTGATTCATCCTGTCCTCCAGGTATACCCGTCGCATCTCTACATTCCTCGACTATAACAGG
>CAZNNK010001236.1:0-1980 GCA_964574085.1 uncultured Coleofasciculus sp. | reverse complement strand
AAGGCGTCCTCAGCGAACTCTTCCCACTCGCTGGGAAAACAAGTTGAATGGAAACCATTGATCCATAGCTAAACCCGGACCCTTCAATCCGCTTCCCACTCGCTGGGAAAACAAGTTGAATGGAAACAGTGTTATAGAACTCGGCGAAACGCGAGTTCAGACTTCCCACTCGCTGGGAAAACAAGTTGAATGGAAACTCTATTTCCCCATCTTGGTCACAGTCAAACCCGGCTTCCCACTCGCTGGGAAAACAAGTTGAATGGAAACAGTCCGAGGGTCTATAGAGGGAGTTATCGGTTCTACTCTTCCCACTCGCTGGGAAAACAAGTTGAATGGAAACGAAATAGTCAGGACGATCAAACGAAGTTTCATGCTTCCCACTCGCTGGGAAAACAAGTTGAATGGAAACTGTAATCAAGGCTTTCTGACAAAAAAGGTATTGCGTACTCTTCCCACTCGCTGGGAAAACAAGTTGAATAAACAAAAAAACCCTGGCAAGACCAGGGTTTACTATTATGTAGGGATAAAACCAACCTTGGACAGTCGCCCATGCCCAAGAAACCCCAACCCCACCGTTACATCGATCGCACTTCCTTCGAGAGACTCTTAATCCTCATCGCTACGCTGATCCAGCATCCCGGCGTCGGGAGTCGCCAACCCTTAGAACACACCCCAAACCGCACTCACCACAACGCTTTAACCCCCCTCCAAAGCCAAATTCGCCAGGTAGCTAAATCCCTGGGTATTTCATATCCCGATCGCTACCCCTCAATCGGTACCCTCCGCAAAGACTTAGAAACCCTGCGAAATTACGGCATACTAGACCACAGAAAATATCGCTGGGGATACTACCTAGGAACCGGAGTCATGAATCGAGACGAACTCAAAGTCGCCTTCAACGCCCTCCACTCCCAAGCCATGTATCAAGGTGATCCCCAAATCCGCAAGATCTACTACACCCTAGAAAAACGACTACGGGGATTAGAACTAGACGGAAACACCGATATATCCTATCCTGTCCGCGCCTATATGAATCGCCCGATTATCCAAACTGACCCCGAAGTCATGGCGGAAAAAGGCACAACTCGCCACACCTTGTTTCACTACTTAGACAGGATTGAGGACGCGATCGCCACAGGTCAATTAATCGAACTTTATCGCCTCCGAGAACCGTACCACAACAACATCGGATACTTACAGATTTACCCCCTACAATTGTTTTATCATGACATTGCTTGGTATTTACTTTACGAAACCGCCAGCAATCCGAATTTATACCAACCCGACGAAATCCAGCACCTAGAAGTCGAACGACTTGATCGGTTAAAAAATTACTGTAAAATCCTTCATTCCCCAGGACGAGGACAAAACGCCCAATTCGAGAGTCTCAAACTCGCCCAGAAACTCTTTAAAACCGGATGGGGAATAAATCTGGGAACCCCAGAGGAACAATACAACGAGCGAAAAAACCAAGAATCCTTTGAACGGATCACCGTGCGATTCTTCCCCCCATGCACTCAATTTATCCGAGAAGGCGAATGTCGCCATAACAACCAAAAAATTACATCCAAAAAAGACCAAGATGGACAAGAGTACATCGACTATAGTATCAAACTGCCCCGTCGTTCACTCCCAGAATTCTGCCGTTGGGTTTACCGTCATATTGGATGCAGCCAATTTATCTCACCCCCCGAATTAGTAGAAAAACACCAAAACGCTATTCAAGCCGCCGCTAACCGTTACATGATGTAAGCAGGTAAGCTGTTCGGCATTTAAACCTTAATATCAATAACGGCGAAAGCCTTGTAGTGCGTTAAGCGAAGCCATGCCGCAGGCTTTGCATCTTGCTCGCTACTAATACCCAATTTAAATGCATGACAGCTTAAGAACAATTAAAATTAACGCTAGAAAACTCGCTGCCCATGCCCCATTCCCGAAAATTATCAGATTTTTGGACACGACTCAAATAGGATTGCTATA
>CAZNNK010001235.1:0-1981 GCA_964574085.1 uncultured Coleofasciculus sp. | reverse complement strand
GTCAAATAACTCCACAGGGTTTCCCAATAAAAAAAGGATACACCATCAAAGGCGCGATCGCGAACCGCTTCAACTTGTGCTTGAATTTGGTCAAAGGGAATCGGATCACCTAAGGTTCCTGTTAAAATGCCAATACTTACCGGAATTGTCCGCCGCGCCATGCGTACTGCGGGTTGATTAAGTTCCGCCGTAAAACGACTTAAGTCATCCCGATAAACCTGTAATACCAATTCATCTACCCAACCCCGTTGTACCCAGGTTTGCCAGTCTTGCAGATAATGGTTATAGGCAAAGACTTGGGGATTGGGTGACAGGGATATGATACAATCCGGTTTAATCGATTTAACCGTCTGGACAATCTCTCCCATAAATTGACTAATTTTATTCGCCCGCCAGCGCATCCATTCCTGATTTAATGGCGAATTTGGCGGAGGATTTCCAGAATGTTCTTGCTGATAACGCTCTATTGTATAAGGATCATACCCAAATTCTACGGGCATCCCAAAGTGATCATCCAACTGAATCCCATCCACATCATACTGACTCACCACTTCCTTAATTAAATCGAGAATCAGCCGTTGTACTTCTGGATGCAATGGATTCAGCCATAAGAGTTGGGGATTCTCCGGATCAGATTTTTGAGTTAAACTCTGAGTTATCCAGCTAGGATGACGCCGCGCTAATTGAGAATGAATCGTTGTCATAAAGCCATACTCAAACCAAGGAATTACCCGTAACCCTTGGCGATGTCCCTGCTGTACAATTTCTGCTAAAACATCTCCATTGAGTCGCATAATCCTCAGCAAAGGTTCTTGTGTCGCCACCCTACTCGGATAAAAGGTATGCCCTCGATTCCAAACCACCGGATACACCGTGTTAAAGTTCAGTTGAGACAATTGCGCGATCGCTCGGTTAATTCCCCACGGTGAAAACAATACACCACTTGCCACATTTGTCAACCAAACCCCTCGAATTTCTGTGATTTTTGTTGGTGTTTGAGAACGGGCTAAGGATGGGGAAAATAAAATTGATTTAGCAACCAGTAGGACAATACTAAATACCAACCCTAATGTGAGAAAAACCCTGAATCTATGTTGACGTTTGTCACTCGTCATTCTCTATGTCTTATGTCTTATGTCAAGGGATTAACATTATATCCGGAAACCGTAGGGGCGCACGTCAGTGCGCCCCTTTTTACACCAATGTACTGGCGTGGCATACCTTATTTGATGAATTAGATTCGGCTTGTAGTAGGGAACTTTAGCCCTATATTCGGTTGGGTTTCCTGTCGTCAACCCAACCTACAACCTATTCCACAATTTTAGCTGTGTCAGTCCAGTATGCCCGATTTCACACCGATGTACGCCCGATTCTAGGATATCAATTTTCGTCAAACAGCCGCTGAGTAAAGAAATTGGTTGTTGGCTTGAAATCCCACGCCCTGGTTGTTGGCTTGAAATCCCCCCCCATGACTAACGTGCATATCGTTAATATCTAAACCATAGAGCTTTGCACCTTCCAAATTGGCATCTAGCAACTCAGCTCTTCTGAGGATTGCCCAGGTTAGATTCGCATTCTCCAGATTCGCTTGAGCCAAATTAGCGCCGCTTAAATCTGCCCCTTGCAGATTCGCCCAATCCAGTTTAGCCGCTTCTAAATTAGCGGCAATCAAACTTGCGCCTTCTAAATTCGCCCGACTTAATCTCGCGCCTTGGAAATTCACTCCTTCTAAATCAGCACCCGCTAAATCTAAATCTTTTAACCAGGCGTAGCTGAGATTGACAAAACTTAGGGCTGACCCATAAACTCTCGCACCAATCAGCCTTGCTTCCGATAAATTCGCCCATTTGAAATTCACGCCAGTTAAATTCGCATCCCGCAAATTCACCCGTTCTAACTGCGCTCCGCAAAGATTTGCCCCCCATAAGTTAGCCCGTCGGAGGTTTGTACCATTCAATATTGCCCCACTGAGTTTAGCACC
>CAZNNK010001234.1:0-1984 GCA_964574085.1 uncultured Coleofasciculus sp. | reverse complement strand
GGTTGAGATTAGGCAACAGGCAACAGGCAACAGGCAACAGTAAGGGTTTGAGGGCGATTTACAAAAATTAATACAGTGCCGTTTTCTTTTGTCCGACTACTTACATTTAAATTGGATATTAGTAGCGAGATTAGATATTAGTAGCGAGCAAGATGCTCGCACTACAAGGATTTCGTCATTATTGATATTAAAGTCTAAATGCCGAACAGCGTAAGCTGTAATTGAATGTTTTCTTCCCCTGCTTCCTCTGCTTCCCCTACATCTTTGCTCAAATTGTGCATAAGCTCTCAATCTTCAGAGATAGATGCCATTGAAAGCGATACACGATACACCAAGGATATCTACCATGCAACTCAAGCACATTGGACTGACAGCCGTTGTTACCCTCTTAGCAAGTGTCTCCACCTCAACCTCTGCCCTAGCGACTCTACGGTACAGTCCAGAGGGTACACCCAATCCTTATATGCTGGAACTGGAAAATCCTCAGATTGCTCAAACCCCATCCAGAGAGTTGGTCAACTGGCTCAATAAAGGAATGTCTTTAATCAAAGCCGGAAACTATGCTGAAGCCGTTAAAGCTTATGACCAAGCGATTGAAATCAATGGGGAAAGTGCTGGCGCTTGGATGGGTCGCGGGTTTGCTCTATATGGCTTGGAGAAGTATCCAGAAGCGGTTACAGCGTTCAATCAAGCAACGGAACTCGATCCTAGTTTAGTTGGGGCTTGGGTCGGCTTAGGTATGGCTTTGGATGATACAGGCAAACCGGAAGATGCGCTCGCTGCTTATGATCAAGCCTTGAAAGTAAATCCTAACAGTGATTGGGCTTGGTTCCATCGGGGAATTACCCTGGGACGGCTGGAACGTGATCAAGAGGCATTAGAGGCTTATGATCAAGCTGTTCGCATCGATCCAGACTACGAACGGGCGTGGTACAATCGTGGTTATATCCTGGTGGAATTAGAACGTTATCCAGAAGCAGAAACGTCATTTGCCGAAGTCGTCCGCATTAATCCGAATCATGAGCCAGGTTGGTTCATGCGCGGTGTAGCGTTACTCGAAATGGAGCAAAATAATACCGCTCTCAATGCTTTTGAACAGGTGTTATTCATCAATCCAGATAACCCCTATGCTTGGTACAACAAGGGCATTGCTCTAGAAAAGTTAGACGGGAATGCAGAGGAGATTTTTGCCGCTTACGACCGAGTGGTGCAACTGATACCGGATGATGCGGATGGCTGGTTTAAGCGAGGGAATGCTTTACTCCGTTTAGATCGCTACGCCGACGCCTTGAACTCTTATGATCGGATGTTAGAACTTGAGCCTGATAGTGAGGCGGGCTGGTATAACCGGGGAATCGCCCTCGCCCTGCTGGAACGGTATCATGACGCGATCGCATCCTTTGATGAAGCCCTACGTATTAACCCAAATAATACAGAGGCGAAGGAACATCGCGACAAATTGCAGGAACTGGTACAGCAGCAACCCCAAGAGGCGATCGGATAATCAATTGCTGAGAACAGATACAGGGGCATTTGTCATTTGTCATTTGCCCTTTGTTTTGTGTCCTGTGTCCAATCGCCTTTATATCATGCCAGACTGTGTAATGAGTTTATTATACCTGTAGTTATTTTGCAAGCCGCATTAACCTTTTTCATTTCTACCAATTGAGTGCTTCTGGCGCTAAATCAAATAACTCTTTCAACTCTGGGATAAACTGTTGCTGACGCTGCATTTCTTTCCAAATTGTGGGATGTTGCATTCTTTGTAATGCTGTAATCATAGGCTTAAGTTGATCTAAAGGGGTGTCTGTTTCCTTTTTCTTAATATATTCACCCAATCTTGCCCGATAGTTGTAGAACGCTTCTTTTCTGGCTTCGACTAGATAGTCTCGGTCATTTAAGCGTAATACCTCAATCGTATAGTCTGCTCGTTGATAACCTTTTGAATCTAGAGAATATCTAGGCAAAAAATAAAATGTATCAA
>CAZNNK010001233.1:0-1985 GCA_964574085.1 uncultured Coleofasciculus sp. | reverse complement strand
TCTTCCTTGTCTGACCCCCATTATACCGTCAAGGTAAAAAACCTACCCTTGTGAGCGGCTCCCCCGGCTTCCCCAGCTCCCCCGGCTTCCAGACGTAGCATGCTACGTCTCTACATTGCTTTCCCTGCTCTCTAACCCCACCACAACACTCCCTGCAGCAACCCCTAATTTCCCCTGTCCCTCACCCATCGCCGAAATGTTCTTAAAGCTTGACTTGTTCCCGATAGTCGCGCCATCTCTAAAAAGCGAGAAAATTCCTCAATCACGGGAAAATCAGGAAACGTCGGACTTGTCGCTGATTCAACATACTTTCCTGATTGCACCACATAAACCTGCAATCGGCGATTCTGATAGCGCCAAATTTCTGGCACCCCTAACACCTGATAAGCACTTAACTGAGTCTTAGACGTTACATCTATTTCTATTGCCAAATCAGGCGGCGGATCGACGGTTAAATCCAGGCTTTCTCGCCCAATCATCCGAGCTGCATTTTGGATATAAAAACAATCATCGGGTTCAATTCCCGCCATCATATCTTGTCGTTTAAACGTTGTTGAGCCGAAGGGTTCCCAATCAATTTCTAATTCATCCAGTAATATCTTTAATAAATCTCCAATAATAACCTTGGCTTTTTCATGTTCCGGCAAAGGCATCCTAATCTCCAACGTTTGATCGAGATAAGCCACTCGACTAGCGCGATGCTCTCCTAATTCCGCTAAAATAGCTTCAAATTCCGACCACCCCACCTCATACAACAGCACCCGATGTCCGGGTGGTACACTAATTTGTCTTAATTGCAGCGTTACCATTTGTATTTCACTGTAACCGACAGAACTTGCGATCGCGGTCAAATTGGGGATCTTGCCAGGAAAAGGCAAAATGACTGATGCCACTGACACGAGGAACTCGCTGGCGGATTGCCTGCATCTGCTTTTCCAGAGAGGGGCGATTCCTCACCGATTTCCCCCAAGTTCCGGCTAGGGCTGGCATAATTTTGGCATTCAGGGGTGCCTTATCCACCACTCGTCGGACTAAACTCTCAATACAACCCGTATGACCGCAAACGCCGTAGGACATGGGATGCCACTCTAAGGATGGAGAAAAATGATCCCAGGGTTGTAGTCGAGAATCATACCCTCCTCGTCCTACCACTTGATTGCCATCGGGAAAAAATACGGCTCCGGCTTTGATTCCCGCCCGTTGAACGGGTAATGTTGCCATGGAAAGAAAATCTAACACCCCTTGAGCCGCATGAGCCACACTAAGCTGCCACAGTTGCCAGTTTATGGAGGCTGCACTATCCGAACTGGAAGGCGATCGCCCTTGCCACATTGGGGTGGATTCGTTGGCATAGCGCGTCTTGACGGATTCTACATCGCTAGCGCTAATCGAACCATCCCGCACATAGCGCTGAATCAGTTCTCGCCCTTGATTATTGAGAGCGCGATTATATAAAGCTTGTCGAGATGCATCACTATAAATCCATAAATCTTTTACTTTAGTGACAACCGAATCTGAGCCACTGCCACGCGGATAACGAATATAGTCAAATAAAACACCATCAGGACGACGTTTCATCACGGCTTGAACCAATTGATAATAATCGGTTTTCCCTTGATTATTATAGGGATCAATAAAGGCTTGGGACTGGTCATGAACAAAGGATAAACTGGTTTGACCGCGACCATTGCGAGCCAGAACCCCTTGCCGATCACTGCGTTGAGCATATCTGTAGCCGAAGTTCATCGAGAACATCCAGGCATAAACCCGCAATCCCCGTTCATGTCCTTTTTGAATCGTCTGGGCTAATAAATCGACCCGTTCATATCCCGGCGTTCGCACACCGGGGGGCCAGGGGGTGGGGTTATCGGAGGCGGGGAGCAAGACTTGACCATCGGAAAAGACTTCAACATAGACCTTGTTGTAGCCTCGATTGACAATCCGGTCAAGAATCTCATCAATCGCCCCCGTGCGAACATCACAGG
>CAZNNK010001232.1:0-1985 GCA_964574085.1 uncultured Coleofasciculus sp. | reverse complement strand
GGGGTGCCGTTGGCAGAAGAACAAGTGCGTTGGCCCATGGATGAGTGGTTAACACAAGCGAGACAATTGATGAATGATCCCCTTCTGGGCTTGTTACAAGGGGGGGCTGGCAGTATGGATGAGCTGTTTTTCTTGCCCAACTCCGAACAGCAAGTGCGTCAATCCTGTAAAAATCTGGTGGCGCTGGGTCAAGAACTCTACAATGCTTTATTTCAAGGCAGTTTGCGGGATAGTTGGATGATGGCACAAGCGATCGCCCAAAATCAACGCTCAGTATTACGACTGCGCCTGGGACTTAAAGGGAATCGCTTACCTCGCTTACCCTGGGAAGTCCTCCATGCAGGCGATCGCCCTTTGGCAACGGGGACGGATGTGGCGTTCTCCCGCTACCAACTTAGCACTGGATTGATGCGACCGATGCATCCCCTTCCCCCTCAACCTAGTCATGTTCTGAAAATTCTCATGGTGATTGCAGGACCGAGTGACCAAGAGAGTTTAGAACTGGCACAGGAAGCGGCACATCTACAAGAAGAACTAAAAAACCGTTCTCGCCAAGAACCGCCATCGATTCAACTGACGATTCTGGAACAACCGGGACGAGAACAACTCACCCAAGCCTTAGAACAAGGTCAATATCAAGTTTTTCATTATGCGGGTCACAGTAGTCTGGGGGATTCGGGTGGGGATGTCTATTTAGTCAGTAATAAAACGGGATTAACGGAAACCTTAAATGGCAATGATTTAGCCGGATTGCTGGCAAATAATGGCGTGCAGTTAGCGGTATTTAACTCCTGTCGGGGCGCCTATACCGCTACTTCAGACCCCCTGAATAATGGCAAAGAACGCAATTTAGCTGAAGCTTTGGTCAAGCGAGGAATTCCTGGGGTTTTGGCAATGGCAGAACGGATTCCCGATGAAGTGGCACTGACCCTAACTCGCCTCCTTTATCGGAATCTCAATCAAGGCTATCCCATCGATCTGAGTCTGAGTCGGGCGCGACAGGGGCTAATTTCTGCCTACGGCTCTAACCAATTATATTGGGCGTTGCCTGTACTTTACCTGCATCCCGAATTTGATGGATTCCTCACCAATGTGGATGATGACTACCATCATCGGGAAGAACGATTACAGTTACCCGAACCCGCAGACATGCCATTAGTCTCTGACGAAAGCGATGCCGAACTCTTCACACCATCAATGTTAGATAATACCTCAACCACTGACGATGAATTCCTGCTAGAGGAGGAATCGCCCCTAGCTGAGTATGAGTATAAACCGAGGCAAAATTGGCTGGATGAGACGCCGTCTGATGAGACGCCCTCAGATGAGGAGGCGGATGATCCATCTAGCTTTATTAAGAACTTACTCGATCAACTGGATAATGAGCCGGAGATCGAGGAACCAAAGTTACCTCCCCCACACCCGAACCATCCACCCCAACCAGCACCTGAACAAGAGAATCAGGACGTACCGAACCCGCCGCCTCAGCAACCTACAGAGTCCTTAACATCACCCGCACCAGCGTCTGTGCCAAAAACAACAGCAACGCCGTCATCTGAACAGACGAAGACGCCGAAACCTTCGCCTGTGCAATCAACTGAAAAGGGATGGCGTTCCTGGCTGGTTGCCCCTAAACTATGGATTGGATTAGGTGTTAGTGCTGTGGCGATCGCACTATTAAGTTTCGCCTTGGTTTGGAACCGTCAGCCGCGACCGGATACGTTAGTTACATCCTCTGATTCTCCTGTGCCGAGTTTACCCCAACCCTCAGACTTAGATCGGAGCAACTTAGCCAAAACCGAAACCAGTCAAGTCACAGCTTTGGCAATTGAAAAACTGGGTCAGGGGAATATCGAAGCCGGAACTGAAGCGGTCGAAGCTTTACTGAATCGAGGCGCATTGTCCCAAGCGGATGCTGCTTTAAAGGCTGTTTCTCCCTCCCAATTGGATAACCCAACCATCAGTTTCTTGAGAGGGCGTCTGGC
>CAZNNK010001231.1:0-1990 GCA_964574085.1 uncultured Coleofasciculus sp. | reverse complement strand
TCCCACAAGTCTTGTCTGGGGTGAAACAGACGAACTTCCCGATTGGATTCAGGATCGAGTCCACTGATACGAGTTCCTTTACGCAGATTGCAGGAGCGACAAGCAAGAGCCAGATTGAATTCAGCATTAGCGCCGCCTCGGTAAAGGGGTATGATGTGTTCGACTTCAAACGGAAAGTTGAAAACCAGTTCGGGAGCATGACAATATTCACAGCGATGAAAGGCACGATCAGCAACTAGAGTATAGAAAGGATTCATGGGTTCAGTTGCTGTATCAAAGCGGCGGTTCGGGCTGTGGCGGCTTTCAATTCCGCCTCGACAAGACTCTCTAACTCCGCTTTTTGTTCTGGAGGTAGCATCTCTCCCTGATCGCGGGCTGTTCGCCACCGATTCATCAACTTAGATAAACGCTGTTGCTCAACTTCACTAAAAAACCAGTCAGGACGAAAGTTTTGGAGAATCAGTAGAGTACCTAATTCACCTCCTTCTAGCTGGGCGGTCAATGCATCTAACGCTTCACCTGCGGTTTTACCTGTGGATTGCTTATCACCTGCAATCGCTCGATAAAGCCTCTCACCGCTTGCATCGGATACTGGCAAGATAGCAACTGTAGTCATGTTTTTACTTGAGAGTTTATTGGTCACCAATTATAGTTTATAGTTGATTCGTCATTGCGCTGTCTTCGCTTACCTAAACACTGAAGTTCACCCGATCATTAATTGAAAGAAAACCACGGTAAAACCAGCCATCAGCACTAAATGAGGCAAATTGTTCCAGAACGGACGTTGGGTAATTTTTAACAACGGATAGATACTGAACGCTAAAATCGAAAGCAACGTCACCCCCTGTAAAAAACTCGCCACATCCATACTCCAGGTTAACATTGGCAAATTCGCCCCAGAATAACCAAAAGTACGAGCCATAACAGGTAAAATTTGACCCGCTTCCGTAATTCCGGCTGGCACATAATAGGCTAAATTCGCCGCTAACACCATGGGCAGATAGGCATAAATGACCCTTAAATAATCCGGCATTTCTTGGTCAAATAGACGCGCCAGTTGATGGGTCAAATAGGTCGCGACAAATGGAATCAGCAGCAATAACGTTACTACAGGGAACGCCGTCAACAAATGCTCAGAATCTAAGGGTATATTCCCCAAACCCAACCACCCCAGAATCCGGTGTGAATAGTGCATAAAGACGCCGCCAAATAAGAGCAACATCAACGCCACTTCTGCCCAAAACCCTTGATGATTCTCCAATAAATCCACCGCCGGAAATCGCAAATTGAACTGTACTGAACGGTTCGGACAAGCCTTAAGACAGGTCATACATAACACACAATCTCGATTATCCTGTAACTGAGCCGGATGAGAATAGAGAGGACATCCTCCTGTGGCTTGTCCTTCATTCGGTAAGGGATTACTAAAATTCACAGGTGTCGCCTCACTACCTTTGTAACAGCCAAAGGTACTGCATTGACTCCCACAAACTTGCTGAACTGATCGCACTTCAATCATAGAAAGTTTGGCAAACATCCCATTCATTCCGCCAATGGGACAAAGATAGCGACACCAGAGACGGCGTTCATAAATGACACTACAAATCACCGCACCCGCAGCAATTGCGACTAATAACCAAGAGGACAGGTAAGGCGTATGAGGTAAATCCCAGAGTTTCTCCCACAAATAAATCGCCACAAATCCGGCAAATAATACCCAAGCGCCCCACTTATTTAACCATTTCGTGGGCCACGGTAAGAGTTGGCGCGGAAATATCCATAGGGAGACTTTTCTAATCCATTCCCCTGTAATCATAAACGGACATATTGCACACCAAAGACGACCGACAAAGGCAAATAAAAAGAGGTAAAGGGGCCACCACCATGCCCAGAAAAAATTCAAGGTGATGCTGGCATCTCGGCTTTGCGGACCGATATATCCCATCACTGTCACTGGGATAAAAATTGCCATAACGATCAACCAGAACCG
>CAZNNK010001230.1:0-2001 GCA_964574085.1 uncultured Coleofasciculus sp. | reverse complement strand
CAGGCTTTGCATCTTGCTCGCTACTAATACCCAATTTAAATGCATGACAGCTTACCGACGAGTAATTTTCTCTAATTTTTCCTTCACCGCCAACTGAACTAACGAATACAACAAAACAATAAACCAAAATCCCGATAACGTAAACGCGGCAATTGCCCACCCCGTATGCGGCACCAATAATAATACCGTTCCCGCCAATAACGCAAACCCCGTCAAACAGGCATAAATCAAACTCTTAATCGCCAAATGAATCCGTTGTAAGGCGCGATCGCTCTCCAGGGAACGCACCCTGACTTGTAGTTCCCCTTGCTCGATTCGGGCTTCTAAGCGGCGAATTAACAATTCTGTAGAACTCGGCTTATTTAACCGATATTTAATAAAATCTCTGGCTTGTCTTGCCAGTTCTTTAACCACATCTCCCCGCCCTTTGGAAACGGTTAAATTTTTGACAAAGGGTTGACTGGCAGCTAATAAGTTATACTCTGGATTTAAAGCACGGGCAATTCCATCTAATGTAGTTAACGACTTTAAAATAAACGTCATTTGCGCGGGTAAACGAAACGGTTGCTGCTCAAACATCACATACAACTCATTCCCCAATGCTTCAAATTCCCGCACATCAATCGGCTTTTCCCGAAACCGTTCTAAAATAAACCCAACTAAGCGTTTCACTGGGGTCATATCCGGTTGCCGTTCCAGTAACCCCATATAGGTTAAGGTATTCACCACCTCATCGGTGTCTTTCCGCAGAACGGCAAAAAAGGTCTTAATCATTTGGTCTCTGGCAATGGATTTGACCTCCGCCATTGTGCCAAAGTCATAGAAAATAATACTACCATCTTGATCAACTGCCATATTCCCTGGATGTGGATCAGTCTGAAAAAAGCCGTCTTCTAATAACTGTTTTAAGTAACAACAAATTCCCCGTTGGATTACCTCATTGGTATTAATGTCGCAGGCTTCCAGGGTTTGGCGATCGTCAATCTTGATTCCGGGCAGATATTCTAACGTGAGTACCTTCTTCGTCGTGTAACGCCAATAAACCGTCGGCACCATAATTCCCGGATAATCCGTAAAGTTTTCCCGAAACCGATCCGCATTTTTACCTTCTTGGATATAGTCTACTTCTTGATAGAGCAAATCAAAAAATTCGCGATAAATTGCCTCAAGTTTATACTTCCTTACCCAAGGCAAATACCGATTAGCAAATCGCACCAATTCGTGTATGATTTTAAAATCTAAATTAAATAATCGTTCAATCCCCGGACGCTGCACCTTCACCACCACATCTTCTCCGGTATGCAGCCGTGCTTTGTGAACTTGACCCAAGCTTGCTGCTGCCAGGGGAAAGGGATCAAACTCCCGATATAATGCATGGATAGACTGACCCAGTTCGACTTCAATCACCGCGATCGCTTCGGCGCCACTAAATGCCGGCACCCGATCCTGTAAATGCGCTAATGCCTCGATGTACTCGAGGGGAAGTAAATCAGCACGAGTTGAGAGGGCTTGCCCAATCTTAATAAACGTTGGACCTAAATCCAGCAACGCCCCCACCAACCACTGGGCGCGGCTGTTGCGGTGATTGGGGGTATCATTGGCAATGGTTTTGTCCCACCATAAATAGAACATAAACTTCGCCGCCGACCGAAAAACGTCAATCTGGCGGGCGAGGGGGGAATACTTTCGTCGTTGCCAACGGGGTGGCTTGGGCTTAGCCTTAGTCAGCATTCTGCCTTGTGCATCTGATGAATGAGGGAACAGGAGCGAGAAACTATCGCTCTCCTCCTTAATACTTTAAGGTTTTATGGCAAAATAGGCTGCGCTAGACAACTTACGACTTACCATTTGAGGAAAAATTATCACTTCGTCCTAAGCTGTTCGGCATTTAAACCTTAATGTCAATAATGGCGAAAGCCTTGTAGTGCGTTTAGCGAAGCCATGCCGCAGGCTTTGCATCTTGCTCGCTACTAATACCCAATTTAAATGCATGACAGCTTA
>CAZNNK010001229.1:0-2002 GCA_964574085.1 uncultured Coleofasciculus sp. | reverse complement strand
TTGATGTAGTTGCGGCGAATTTTGCCGGAAATATGGGCAAGGACGTTGAAGCCGTTATCCAAATCAACCCGAAACATGGCGTTCGGTAAGGATTCGGTTACCGTCCCTTCCATTTCAATTAAGTCTTGTTTAGCCAATTTTGTCGTTCCTCAATACGATTGGTCACTAAGTCCCCCTCCACACAGTTAGAGATTTGTCCAGGGAGTTGTTAACTTATGTTATCAAAATCCTCCCTAAAACGGCTTTTTGATACCGCGAGTGTTAAGAAAAGTTGAAACACCAGGAGCGACTTCCCAGAAGCGTTGCCGTCACATTAAGGGAAGCCTTAGAAATAGTAACCACATCAGAGAGAGGAGAACATCCCTCCAAAGTGGGACGGTGTTTGTTTTCCTTTGGCAATTGATGAGTGAACTCGTCACCTGTTCAGGACATCACCTGCTTGAGAGAATCCGTCACCTCCTCCATGGATTTATCTCCATCAATCTCGCGTAAGATTGAGTGATCGCGGTAAAACTCAATCACCGGCGCCGTCTGTTGGCGGTAGACATCTAGGCGTTTACGAATCGTCTGCTCATTATCATCTTGGCGTCCCCGTGTGAGTAACCGTTTCAGGATTGATTCATCGGGGACATCCAAATAAATGGCATAATCGCACCGCTGATCCAGATCCTGAAGCAGATTCTCCAGAAAAGCCGCTTGGCTAACATTACGCGGAAACCCATCCAAAATCCAACCTGATTGAGTATCCGGTTGCTTGAGGCGATCGCGAATCAGATCCAGAATCAATTCATCTGGCACCAACTCACCGCCATCCATATAAGACTGCGCCTTTTGTCCGAGGGGTGTAGATGCGCCGATCGCACTCCGTAAAATATCCCCAGTCGATATGTGAGGAATCTGATAAAGCTGAGCGATATGCTGCGCTTGTGTTCCCTTGCCTGCCCCTGGTGGTCCTAAAAAAACTAATCGTGTCATTGGTTATTTGTCATTCGTCCTTTGTCCTTTGTCATTTGTCATTTGTCCTCTGTCAATTTGATGTCTTTTCTACAACGCGGATCAAATCCAGTTCTCACCTCTAGAGAAAACCTGGCGATTTCGGGTGCATCAACACTGAACAAAGGACAAGTAACCAATGACATAGCCAAAATTTTACTGCTTCACCATACCCTCGTAACGCTGTGAAATGACATAAGTTTGTACTTGTTTCGCTGTGTCGATTGCCACACCGACCAAAATCAGTAACGAGGTCGCCCCTAACCCTCTAAAGGTGGTCACTCCCGTCGCACTTTCTACAGCCGTTGGCACAACTGCCACCAGTCCTAGGAAAATAGCGCCCAAAAACGTTAACCGATTCAGCACTCGCTCCACATAGTCGCTGGTAGCTTTACCGGGGCGAATTCCCGGAATACTCGCGCCCATTTTCTTCAAATTCTGCGACATATCAACTGGGTTGACGATTAATGACGCATAGAAGTAGCTGAAGAAGAGAATCAACACCAGATAAACCAGGACATACAGCCACGGCGTTGGACCATTGGGGCTGATATACACAGCCACCTGATTTATCCCTTGGAGGAACGAGCCGAAAATACCTTCACCGGCGCCACCACCAGCCAAGCCAGCCAGAGAGGTGGGCAGAATCAAAACCGCTGAGGCAAAGATGATCGGCATTACCCCACCTTGATTCAGTCGCAGCGGCAGATAACTCGTTCGTTCCCGATAGAGGCGACGCCCAACTTGTCGTCTTGCCGAAATAATTGGAATTCGGCGGGTTCCCTCCTGAACGAAAACAATCCCGACAATCATCACCAGGAAAACCAGGAGCAAAATGACCACCTTACCTGCCATTTCTCGCCCCCCCGTCTGCGCCAATTCAATCGTTTGACCCAATGTCCGAGGCAGAACTGCCACAATATTGACAAAAATCAACAAGGATGCGCCGTTGCCAATCCCGCGTTCGGTAATCAGTTCCGAAATCCACATGACAAACATGGAGCCAGCC
>CAZNNK010001228.1:0-2007 GCA_964574085.1 uncultured Coleofasciculus sp. | reverse complement strand
GCGCTATATGTCCGGAATGCTAAGAAAAATTACTGATTAACTTTAATTAACGACCCCGGAAAAATAAATTTTATTTAAAGTTTGATTAAGGGATGTCTATCACCGCCACTCAACTGCCCGCTCGACTCAACGATTACTACCAGCAGATTCAGATTATTCTCGATCGCCAAAATCCAATTACCGGATTACTACCTGCCAGTACAGCCGTCAACGCCCATGGTGACTACACCGATGCCTGGGTTAGGGATAACGTGTACAGCATTTTGGCAGTTTGGGGATTAGCCTTAGCGTACCGCAAACTCGACGCCGATAGTGGGCGCACGTTTGAACTGGAACAAAGTGTGGTCAAACTGATGCGGGGGCTGCTGTTTTGCATGATGCGGCAAGCCGCTAAAGTGGAACAATTCAAAGACAGCCAATCGCTGCTGGATGCGCTACACGCCAAGTACAATACCAGCACCGGAGATGTGGTGGTGGGCGATGAGGAGTGGGGTCATTTGCAGCTTGATGCTACCTCCCTATTCCTGTTGATGCTAGCTCAGATGACCGCATCGGGGTTACACATTGTTTACACCATTGCTGAAGTGCATTTCATCCAGAATCTGGTGTATTACATTGGTCGTACCTATAGGACACCGGATTATGGGATTTGGGAACGGGGGAATAAAGTTAATCACGGCAATCCTGAACTCAACGCCAGTTCCGTCGGTATGGCAAAAGCCGCGTTAGAGGCGATTAACGGGCTAGATTTATTTGGCGTGCGCGGGTCTCAAGCCTCCGTCATCCACGTTCTCCCCGATGAAATTGCGCGATCGCGGATTACGTTAGAATCCCTATTACCACGGGAATCAAGTTCCAAGGAAACTGATGCGGCGCTGTTAAGTGTGATTGGGTTTCCCGCCTTTGCCATTGAAGACGTGGAACTGCTGGAGAGAACTCGCCAGAAAATCGTCGATAAATTACAGGGACTATACGGGTGTAAGCGATTCTTACGGGATGGACATCAAACCGTCTTAGAAGATACCACCCGCTTGCACTATGAACCCTGGGAACTGCAACAATTTGAACATATTGAATGCGAGTGGCCCCTATTTTTTACCTACTTAGCCTTGGATGGTTGGTTCCGGGGAGACGTAGAACGGGCGCGGAATTATCTGGGGCGTTTGGATACATTGCTGGTTGAGCAAGATGGGATGCGCTTATTACCGGAAGTGTATTACGTTCCCGAAGATAAAATTGAAGCCGAACGCAGGTCTCCCCATTCCCAAAATCGCAAACCCAATGAAAATTTACCCCTCGTCTGGGCGCAGAGTTTGTATCTACTTGCCCAACTGCTGCATGAGGGATTAATTACGCGGGGAGATGTTGACCCCTTAGGGCGTCATTTTTGTGTAGGGCGTCACCAAGATCCGGTGGTACAAATTGCGCTGTTGGCAGAGGATGAAGCCCTACAGAAGCAACTCGCCGCTTATGGGATTGCCACCCAGACCCCGAAACAAGTTGATCCGGTGCAAGTGCGTCAGGCAACGGATTTATCCCGATTGTATGCCGAAATTGGACGGTGTGATTCCTTGGGATTAACCGGACGCCCGATTCGACGCCTGCGGAGTTTAACCACCTCTCGCATTTTTCGCTTCGGGAAAGAAACGATTGTGTTTTTGCCCGCATTTTTAGACCAGCAACAGTTTTATTTAACCCTGGATTATCATTTCCTGGTGGCTCAAATTAAAAGTGAACTGGCTTATATTCAACGCCACTGGGGTGAATTGGGACGTCCAACGGTGACGCTGCTATTAACGCATCAAATGGTGCAGACGGCAGAGGAAAGCCGTCATCCAGGACAAGAACAACTTCAGGGTTCCGCGTTACTGGAATTAATCCAAGAATTGCAGGAAGGATTCTGTAATGGCGTGCGGGTGAAGTTAGGGCGTTTAAATCAGTTAATGCTGACAGCAGGCGTTGAACGCATTGATACGCTGCAAGGCTTTGAATTTAGCGACTCTGCGG
>CAZNNK010001227.1:0-2011 GCA_964574085.1 uncultured Coleofasciculus sp. | reverse complement strand
CGCCTGTGCTTCTGACAACGCGCCTTGATTCTGTACGTATTTCCATAAACTCTCCCCTGGTACATAATCCATCACCAGACAGTGAATTCCCACCTCTTCAAACAAATCCGTCACCCGAACAATATGAGGATGGGGGTCATGACATATCTGAGCGACTCGCTGTCCTTCTTGAATAAAGCGGTTCAGATATTTTGGATAATCGGGGTCATTTTGCAGACGGGCGTTCGGCGTTTTAATCACAAAATATTGCTTGAGAACTTGATGATGGACTTTGTAGGTGATTCCGAATCCGCCCTCTCCCAGGAGACAATCCACCACAAAGGGGCGACTTTTCAATTGGTGTCCTGGCTTCCATGCCATGGGTCCTTTATCCCTCTCCTAATATCATTGCCAATTGTGGCGTCAATTTTCCCTGGGAAATATCTCAAATTATAACCGTTTGGTCGTAGGGGTTTGGAAACCAAACCCCTACTCGTCATGTGATGCTAGTTTATCTGCAATCATAGGCATGAGGTCAACATTTTAAATTCATCATGACCAGCTACCAATTTCCAGAGACGTTCTGGTGGGGAAGCGCCACGGCTTCCTATCAAATCGAAGGTGCAGTAAACGAAGGTGGGCGCAAACCCAGTGTCTGGGATACGTTTAGCGCTACCCCTGGACGTACCCTAAACAGTGATACAGGTGCTGTTGCTTGTGATCATTATCATCGCTACGAACACGATATAGACTTAATGGCGCAACTAGGTATTCAACACTATCGGTTTAGTATCGCCTGGTCACGAATTATTCCCGATGGTCGTGGTACGGTTAATGAACAAGGGATTGACTTTTATAAGCGTTTGGTGGATTGCTTGCGGGATAAGGGGATTACGCCCCACGCGACCTTGTTTCACTGGGACTCCCCCCAGGCGCTGGAAGAGGCTTATGGTTCCTGGCAAAGTCGGCAAATGGCAACCGATTATGCTGACTATGTTACCACCGTTGTCAGTCGATTAGGCGATCGCATTACCCATTGGATGACACTGAATGAAATACCCTGCTTTACTCATTGGGGTTATGGGGTTGATTCTGATCCGCCTCATGCACCGGGAACGCGGGTGAGTTCACTCAAGCAGGTGTGGCAAACCTCTCATCATGCCCTTTTAGCCCACGGTTTAGGGTGTCAAGCCATTCGCGCCGCATCCCCTGTTCCCTGTTCGGTGAGTTTAGTCGATAATTTTGCCGTAACCGTACCGATTACCGAATCTCCTGATCAGATAGAGGCGGCTAAAAAAGCATTTCATACTATTGGAAAAAATGGCGGGATTATTTTTCCCGCCTTAACTGGAAAGTATAGTCCGGCGTTGTTGGAGAAGTTAGGCGAGAATGCGCCCGATATTCAAGATGGAGACTTAGAAACCATTCATCAACCCTTGGATGTTCTGGGATTTAATGTTTACTTCGGTCATTATGTTCGCGCTGTTGATAATGAATGCGGATACGAAGTTATCGATTTTCCTGAAACCTATCCGAAGCTGAATATGCCATGGCTTAATATTTCACCAGATTGTATTTACTGGGGCATTCGCCATATTAGCGAAACAGTGGGGCGTCCCGATTTACCCATTGTGATTACTGAAAATGGTTGTGCTGTTGTTGATGAATTAAACAGTCAGGGTGAAGTTATCGATATTGATCGCATTTTTTACCTGCGTCAGCATTTGCGTTCTGCTCATCGGGCTATTTCTGAAGGATATCCCCTAAAGGGATATTTTCTCTGGAGTTTGATGGATAACTTTGAATGGTCTTATGGCTATGACCGTCGATTTGGATTGATTTATATCGATTATCCGACTCAAAACCGGATTCCTAAAGCTAGCTTTGATTGGTATCGAGAATGTATTAGAACCAATCGCGTGGTGTAGATTTATATTGGCTTAATTTATACTCAATTTTTTCTGCAAAACTGATATACTCCCGATGAAGAACTGTCTAACAAAATATAGCGTTTTCATTTGAGTTGTCAACC
>CAZNNK010001226.1:0-2014 GCA_964574085.1 uncultured Coleofasciculus sp. | reverse complement strand
TATGCTGACGTAGGATGGTTAGCATAGAAGCGCTGGTCATTAGTAGTGGTAAAAACGCCAAAAGCCCTTATGTCATGGATACACAGGAGTAGACCTGGGAAGCAAATGCCTAACACATAAGAGGATTGTGATAAAAGGAAAACCCTAAAGCCACAGAACGTGAATGGCGCAAGTCTCAACGGAGTAATCTAACGAGATGCTTTTGACAAAAAGCTATGCGCTAGGAGCCGGATGAGCTGGAAATCTCTCAAGTCCGGTTCTGAATCGGAGTTGACCTCAGAGATGAGGCTTCGACCGTAACAGTTTCAGCACTTTGCTTGAATCTAGCTATGATGCTCTTTTTGGTGCGGTTTGGCAAGAGCCAGAGCTGGTGTAGATTTTTCCCAACTGCATAAGTCCAAAACCCGGACTCCTACTTAACCAATAGCAGGAAGAAAGCCGGGGAAATTACTCAGCACTCCTGTCACTAAGCCAAAGGGGAACAATGCATTTGCAAGAAAGCCTATTTCCTATTGCCTTTTGGGATAAACTTATGTCCTCGACCTGTGTGCGTAGTGCTATATCATGCGATCGCTAGAGCGCCGGTCTACTAATACCAAATCGGGGTTAGCCACCCCATAAGGGTAGTCCGCGCAGGCGGACTTTGTTTGTGTAGCTGCGACTTCCAGTCGCCATGGCTGTCTTTTACCCGAAGAATGCCATTATTTTCAACAATTGGGAGCCGCAATCAACGCCACATCAACCTGGTCTTCTTCAGGTTGGTTCAAGTCAACTCGGATATTCGGACCAAAGAATTTTTCTATTTTTTCCCGCTTTTGCTCCCAGGTTTCAAAGGGAATCAGCGGTGAGTAAAATTCCAGTACTAAGGTGTAAGCACCATCCACTACCGTTTCTCGTAAACTATTGAGGACAGGACGTTCCTCATCGCTAGGTGAGAGACCCAAACTTTCCAGAGAGCTATCCAGGTGAGCGTCTTGACCGTAACGATAACGCATTACATCTTGGCGAATTTGGTTTTGAATCGGAGTCGCCGTCTGCTTTCGCTGTTCTAGCACGTCCGGTGGTGTGGGTTGACTTAAGGGTACAGGCTTAAGTTCGGCAGCTTTTAGGGCAAAACCACCCAGTAAGATGGGGATGCCGTAGAAAAATCCTACCAAATTTAAGGTGGCGTTCTCGGTAGCATAAGCCACAAAGCCGATGATAGTGAGTACTCCCCCCACCCACAGTCCAACCGTTCCCAAGGAAATTTTGCGTAACATCTTGATTAAATTATCTAGACACCAATCACTTTAGCTTTATTATCGTTGCCAATGGGTGGTATGGGAAATGATCGGGTGCAGAAACTCCATGCTGTAGAGGTGGCTTGAGTTCCGCTAGGGGTGCATAGCGTCAAGGTTGGTACTGTCTTGGTTTATACTGGGCAAATTCGCTCTCTGGTAGTGCGATCGCCCTGTCGGCAGGTGTCGGCAGAAGTCCAGCCTTCTCTGTAGCATGGTATATAAACAGTTTTTATAGCACTACGCAGACACGTTAGGACATAAGTTAATCCCAATTATGACCTGATAACAGGCAAGAGGGCACTGTAGAAATGTCCTAACCTGCTTTAGTAAGGCTATATAAGCCCAGTTTGGTTTAGTCTGTTGTTGTCTCTATTGCCACCTTTTTTACAATGATTCAAGAAAAAAAGCAACAAATATCCTCAAAAAAACACCGTTTTCGCGATCAGCTTGATTCCTTAAAGCGCGAAGATGAAACCCTGAATAACATTCTGGCTGTTGATGTTTGGGCGTTAGCCAAAACCATGGATGAATTTTATCCTGGCTTTTGGTCAGCGTTTATGAAAAATCGCGAAAAGGCATTAAAGCGCTTTATTACCGAAGTGATTAAAAACAAACCCACCAAATCTAAACGTCCTCCTTTTCTCAGCTAGTACAAGAAGGCAGAAGTCCGAAGGCAGATGGCAGAAGGCTATAAGGAACATAATGTAGCTGCTTTTAGGGAGCTTGTTAACTGG
>CAZNNK010001225.1:0-2014 GCA_964574085.1 uncultured Coleofasciculus sp. | reverse complement strand
CAGGAAGCGGATAGGGTAGCGCGTCAGGTGGTGGATAAGATTCATTCCCCGACACCGGAGACGGTGCAGCGTGAGGAGATGGGGGATGAGGATGAGGTGAGACTCAAGTCAGATGCGGGGAGTGGGGGAAAGGTAGAAGCAGGCGTTGGGGTGACGGGGGTAAGGATGTCCCCGATAGAAGGGGTGAGGGTTAATCGAAAAGTGAATAGTGAAGGGGAAACCCAAGAGGCGTCGGCAGAGTTGGAAGCGTCGATACAGGGGAAACGGGGGAGTGGACAACCTTTGGATGAGTCGGTGAGGGAACCGATGGAAGGGGCGTTTGGTGCCGATTTTAGTGGGGTGAGGGTGCATACGGATGCAAAGTCGGATGAGTTGAATCAGGCGATTCAGGCGAAGGCGTTTACGACGGGGGAAGATATTTTCTTTCGAGACGGGGCATACCAGCCGGGGAGTCGGGGGGGACAGGAGTTGTTGGCGCATGAGTTGACTCATGTGGTGCAGCAGAAAGCAAGAGGAGAGGTACAGGAGGAAGAGAGGGAAAAAGCAAAAAACAAAAACAGGGAAAAAACTCGCATTGTAGAGGAAAACCATATATCAACAAATTTTGAACACCAGAAAATAATAAGGACACAATTAGACGAAAATGGCATTAAGCCAGAAAAGATTTTGGCATGTATACAAGATAAGTGGCAGCAAAGAAGAATAACAGAAGATAAATTGTCGATAGCCCTTTACAATTTAGATTTCATAGAAAAAAACCCATTGTATATTTGGAAGGTTATCTCATTAAAAAATGATGAGATAATTGATTATCTCATCTTTGATATACAAGATTGGAAAGCTTATGACCCGTTCTATGTCGATCCACCCAATAGGAAAGACGTGATAGAAGCAAAAAAACTGGCCACTTGGATCTATGTAGATAATTATAACCAAGAAGCAGCAGCGCGTGAGTATGACCAACTAAGAAGTGCAACCGGGTTGGAATATGCGAACCTCATAGGATTGATGCCACCGGCGTTAACAGCCCTAGACGAGACATCAATAGGAACGGAAGAATTAAAGACAGGGCTAACAGTGGCAAGTTTTCTAGTAAATGTCGCCGCCATTCTTGCCACAATATACGAGATAGTGACCACTGAAAGTGGGGATAAAGAAGAAGAAATAAGCAAAATCATACCGAGAGTAAATAGATTGTTAAATATATCCGCTGGACTAACAGGAGTGATAGGTGCATTAACGGAACTGGGAGAAGTAAACACACTATCAGCCGTTTGCTATGCACTGCAAGATCTAACAGCAATCCTCCAAACTTTCATCGAGAGGGGAGGAACTAATATACCATACCCATCATACAAAGAAATAATATATCATGTAGTCAGAGCAGCAACGATTCTGTCCACGGTAGCGTTGCCCAAACCCTGGAATTTGATCCCCAGCCTAATCGGGCCAATGATATCGGCGTTATTATTGAGCGAGGCAAGATATGAGGAAGGAAAGGCGAAACAGAAAAAGGAAACAGCGAAGGAAAGCACTCCTTATGAAAGGGTATTAGATATGGTCTAGTAAAACGTAGATTGGGAGGAATAGTGAGAGTAAACGGAGGCGAAAAAAGAACGAAAAAAAGATCAGCGAGGTAGCAAAGGGGAAAAATTTGTACAAGGAGGGGGGTGGAGTCAGATACTTATTATACGTTATTCCGTCGCCCATTCATTCAGGACAACACCATTCCTATCAACCGCGATCCTGCCATAACTCCTCTATCCCTTGACGAATGGCATCATCCCTATCCTCAAGACGTTTAGGCGTTCCCTGATATCTTAAACAACCCGCCACATCATCTAATTTTGTTACTAAAAAAGGCGGCTTCGGTATCAAAAGAATCCCATCACCCCTATCAATCGCCATCATCAGTCAAACATAAGAAACGTAGGGGCGCACCGACGTGCTTATGTGTCAACTTAAGCTCAAACAAAACGCAATACCCCAAAACTACCCCACCCAAACCCTCCCC
>CAZNNK010001224.1:0-2017 GCA_964574085.1 uncultured Coleofasciculus sp. | reverse complement strand
GCCTAGAGATACTCAATCCCGCTGGATTACATTCTGGTTAGATAACTGGCAAAAAATCCTAGAGACGTTCCACCGGAACGTCTCTACAATATGGAAGAAAAAAGGATCTGTTATGGTGGATTTTATACTACCTGATCATATTTCAATAAGGGTTGTGGGCAAGGTGGATAGAATCGAGAGTACATCACCTTTGATTCTCCTGTAGGGGCGACCCGCTTGCACAAATTCCCAATTGTGTCCGCTCAATTGACTCGGGTCGCCCTGGGTTTATATCACCTTTGTCGGTAAAAAAATGGCGATCGCGCCCTAAAAATCAAGAAGAAATCAGGGAACCCCTGAAGCTCAAAAACCAAATAAGCCAGCTTCGGTAAAGGCTCGGTCTAAGTCAAGTGTCAAACCAAAATTTTCAAATTTTCAGACCACTCCCATAAATAATCAAAATCAAGTTGTTCCCCTTGCACCTTGAGAACTGCCAATACATCACGCCATTGTTTTTCCGAACCTGAACTCTGTCTCCATCGCAGTTTACTTAAAATAACATCTTCAGGAGAAGCAAAATAGAGCCTCGTTTCTTCAAACTCAATCACCAGTCGGCGCTCAAACTTTAGGCGATCAAATTCATCCGTTCCGGTTATCAGCAAATCAGCACGGCTAATGCTCTCCCTATCGGTAATTTGCAGGGTTTTCATCCGACCCAATTTCACAACACTGGGGACAGAAAAACTACCCTCGCTGAGGACGTCGGTAAGGCGATCAATATCAGTCGGAGAAATCCCGATAACTAAATCTAAATCCTGTGTTGTCCGGGGTTCACCGTAAGCAATTGCTGCTATTCCACCCGTGATGTAATATGGAATGGACAATGCGGTAAAAATGGGATGAAGTTTAACCGCTAACTGTACCGAATCCTGAATCCACATTTGTGACTTGACGGTGGGAATATAATTAGGAGGGCAATGGTCTTGTAACCACGCTCTAGCAATTTTTTGGGCGAACTGGGTTGGGGAAAGATGTGCAAATTGTTGGCTAAGAGAACACAACGACAGCTTACGGGCGCTCTTTGTCAGCGAGGCTGCCATTTTCAACCGATCGCCCGGTGTTCGTTGTCGGAGTAAGTGGAATGTCAACTTATCTGTTTCTATACTGGTGTCTTTAGCCTGTGGACGGTATCCTGATACAACAGAGAATGGAGACATGGCTGGAATTATCGCGATCGCGAGTGCAAGATCTGAGTTTCTTTCTATACTCTTATCGACGCAGTTGTCGTCTCAATTCCCGCAGCATCCGACTGGTTCCTTGTTCAATGGCTTGTTGTACCAATGGGGGAATTAGTTCGGTAATTGACATATCAGGAAAGATGGCTGTTTCTGGGGAAAGATTATAGTCCCCATTGCGGAAAAGATAAATCCTAAGCTGATGATGGCGATAAATCCAAACTTCTGGAACTCCTAAAGCGGCGTAGGCGTCAAGGGTAGTTTTTGAGGTAACATCACACTCAATAGCCAGATCAGGGGGTGGGTAAATGTCTAAATCCATAATCGTGCAACCTTGGACACGGTTGGCGTTCTGGATATAGAGAAAGGTATCGGGTTCTACACCAGCAATAACTGGACGTTTGAAGGTTGTTGAACCAAAGTCCTCCCAATCCCGTTCTTGGCTATCTAGAATCGTTTTAACAATATCGGCAATGATGCGATGGGGACGTTCATGAATGGCTAACGGGGACATGATTGAGAGAATGCCTTGGTAGTAGGCGATGCGGGTGTTACGGTGTTCGCCTAACTCTACCAGAATTTGTTCAAAATCTTGCCAAGATACGTCAGAAATCTGAATAGTGCTACCTGGAGTTAGTTCAATGGCGCGAATGGGAATAGTGACACTCAACCTATTTTGCTCCAATTGATGCAATTGATGATATCAAATCCACTTAATCCACGGCGATTTTAATCGCGGAACCCTATTGTGAACTACTCAGGCTTACTTCGTTGAAGCCTGAGCTTCTGACTTCACTGGGGAT
>CAZNNK010001223.1:0-2019 GCA_964574085.1 uncultured Coleofasciculus sp. | reverse complement strand
TGCTGCGTTTGCCTTCGTTCAGGTAGAACTGTCTGACCTGTCTTACCACGAATGTCCCTCCAAGTTTTCCGAAGGGTTGGTTACACCCGGTTCTACCCAAGCCGCCGATTGCTACATCATTACCGGCAAAGCCATCAACAAGTCGGGGAAACCCGTGATCAATGCTGACATTTTTGGTCGGATTTACGACGCCAATCACAACCCTGTCTTTCAAAATCGCACCCGGCTGGGCGCTATTGATGAAGTCCCACCGGGCGTTAGTGATTTTGAAGTGCGAATTACGGTGTCGGCTAATCAACCAACCCCCTTGCAGCTTGAACAATTCAAAGCCTCCGGTTTTACGGGCAAAGTCCGCCGTTAGCATTGGGTTGACTCCCAATTCGTCGTTGACCCAACCCTAGCCTAGATGCTCACAATCAATTGAGCGACAACTTGCAGGGCAATAATCGCCAGCAGAGGGGATAAGTCCAGACCTCCAATCGGCGGAATGAAAGAGCGGAAAATATTCAGGTAAGGGTCAGTAATTGGGCTGAGGAACCCAGCAATCTGGTTCATCCATTCAACCGTGGGGAACCAGGTTAACAGAATGCGGACAAATATCAGCAGTAGATAGATATTGAGGAAATTGTAGAGGCTTTCGGTTACCAGTGCTGTCGGCATAAATTGAAATGTTTCCTTACTAAATTTTGCGGGCGGATATGATAGTGCCTTTCTAGTCAGTTTAACGGATATCACTTCATTCCGGCTCAGGAATCGATAGAACCTTCCCTATCGGTGAGTTCCGTACTCCCACTCCCATTCACTGGACCCAATTGCTGACGCACATCATCGATCGCTGTATTAAGCTGGGCAATTTTATCCTCTAAACTGCGACGCGCCGCTTCAATGCTCTCCTCAGAGTTGAGTTGAGATTTTTTGCCTTTCATGGCTTTCTTCTCCGAGAGGCGGGATTTGAGTAAAGACGGATCGGCTTCTTCATCACTACTACTGCGTTGTCCGGCTAGTATGGCTCCGATAACGCCACCGACTACGCCCCCTATAGCGATTCCCGCCAGAAGTCCGCCTGTAAAACCATCGCGCTGACTCATTTTTCCTTTCGTACCCTTGAAAAAAACGCAACTGCTTTTCCAGATTAACGGTTGGCTGATGCAGATGCCTACATCTTCGTCTTATGTCCTTTGTCATTTGTCAGGGAATAGGCAATAGGCAATAGTAGAGACGTAGCATGCTACATCTACCCCATCTCCCCCATCTCCCCCATCTCCCTCATCTCCCTCATCTTCCCTATCTTCCCCAGCTTCCCTATCTTCCCCACCTTCCCCAGCTCCCCTATCTCTTGCCATCATGTACCAAAAGCGCGATCGCCTGCATCTCCTAATCCGGGTACGATAAATCCTTGCTGGTTTAATTCTTCGTCAATTGTGGCGGTGTAGATGGTTAAGGTGGGATAGTTAGCGCCCAATTTTTGTAAGGCGGGTGGAGCCGCAACCACGCTGATAATTCGGATCAAGGCTGGATCAGCACCTCGCTGAATCAATTGTGCGATCGCGGACATCATTGTACCCCCTGTGGCAAGCATGGGTTCGGTAATTAAGATACGTGTACCCGGATCAAATTGTTGGGGCAATTTATTTAAATAACACTTTGCTTCTAACGTTCCTTCATCGCGCACCATGCCTAGATGGTAAATGGATGCCAAGGGCAATAAGGTTTGCGCCCCTTCTAATAGGGCTAATCCCGCCCGTAAAATCGGCACGACGACTAAAGGAGTCTCTGGATTCACCATTGTGGCTGGACAAGGGGCTAGGGGCGTCTGAACCATTAAATCTTCCGTCGGTAGCCAGTCTCGAATCGCTTCGTAGGTGAGCCAGCGCCCTAATTCCGTCATCGCACTTTTGAATAAAGGGGAAGGTGTCGCCGCATCACGGGCAACGCCAAGCCAGTGCTTGATGAGGGGATGAGGGGGAACATAGACACGTAATTGGGGAGCCATAGCGAATTAATCGATAACGACGAAGC
>CAZNNK010001222.1:0-2021 GCA_964574085.1 uncultured Coleofasciculus sp. | reverse complement strand
TTTCCAAATCATCCGCCGCCGCCGTCAGTGCGCCATAGCGGACACCAATGGAACCCCCTGGAATCGAGGGGAACACATGAACCCCAAAAATAGCACTGACATCATTCATCGCCCCATCCTGCACCATCCAGTTGGCGCCTTGGGCGATTTCCTCAGCGGGTTGAAACAAGAAGCGCACATTTCCTGGCAATTGTTCGCCCAATCCGGACAACACCATCGCCGTGCCTAAACCAACCGTGGTGTGAACATCATGACCACAGGCATGCATTATCCCCATCTTCCGGGACGCAAATTCCAGAGGGGCGGCTTCAGTAATCGGTAAGGCATCCATATCCGTGCGAATCGCCACTAAGCGTTCATCAGTCCCCCCGACTAACTCACCAATCACCCCGGTTTTAGCAATTCCTTCTTGGACAACGATGCCACAGGAGGAAAGCACCCCCGCCACATACGCCGCCGTTTGGTATTCCTGACCGCTCAATTCCGGATGAGCATGAAAGTGACGGCGAATTTCAATCAGACGCGGTGCGAGTTCTTGGGCGAGGTCTTTGATTCGGCTAAGCATAAACTCAATCAGAGAGGTCTTACTGTACAAGCTGTTCTATTCCATCATCCAAACATCTGGGCAATCATGCAGCCATCGGTCGTTAGACATGACCGTAACTAAGGCGTTAATCCCGATAACAATGGGAGATGTGGAGAATGAGCAAAAAACCATGAAAACCTATGATTGGATTGTTGTTGGTGGGGGTATTACTGGGGCGGCACTCGCCTATGAACTTGCCCGGGCAGAGTTAACGGTTCTCTTGGTCGATTCGGACACAGCCATTCAACGTGCGACTCGGTACAGCTATGGGGGTTTAGCCTATTGGTCAGGGAAGTCCGACCTGACGAGAGTGCTGTGCGCTGAGGGAATTGAACGCCACAGGCATTTATCAGCGGAATTAGACCAGGATACCCAGTTTCGGGAATTGGATTTAGTTCTGACCATTGCTGCTGACCAAGACCCAGAAAAAATGGCAGCGGCTTATGCTGATTGTGCCATGCCACCCCAATTACTTTCAGTCGAGGAGGCTTGTGAGTTAGAACCCCTACTCAATCCTAATGCGATCGCGGGCATTCTTACGGTTCGTCATGGTCACATCCATCCGGAACACCTCACCCAAGCCTATCGCCAAGCCTTCTGTCGTGCGGGGGGCGAACAGCAGATGGCTCAAGTGGTGGAACTCCTGCGCCAGGGGGATAGAGTTCAGGGAGTGAAAACCTTGGATAATCAAACCTATCATGCTGCCAATACAGTAGTTTGTGCTGGGGGACTCAGCCGCGCCTTACTCAACGCCGCCGGGATTCAGGTGCGCGTCTACTTCACCCATGCGGAAATGATTGAAACGCCAACCGTTGACCTGAAACTGCGAACATTAGTCATGCCTGCCTATACCCAACGCTTTCAACTGGAAGCACAAGCCAGCCGTGCGGACGTAGAACCCTTGTGGGATCAACCGGGTTATGAACCTGTGCCACCGATTCTAGACGCCGGGGCGATTCAGTTTCGAGATGGACATGTGCGGATGGGTCAGATTAGTCGTGTTCTCACCGAACCCTTTGCAGAGGTCAACTCAGCCGCCAGTGAGTCTGCCATTCGCACGCAGGTGGGGCATATTCTACCTGCTTTAGCTAGCCTACCGGGAACTTGGCATCACTGTTTAGTGGCGTTTGGTGGTAATAATCTACCTGTGGTGGGAGCCATTCAGGGCGTAGAAGGTATCCATATTTTCTCTGGATTTACCAATCCTCTGGTATATGTGCCACCGTTAGCCCAACGCTTTGCCCAATGGGTTATGGGGAAGGAGGATCAGATTATCGCTCAATTGGCGCAGAATTTGTAGGGAACGGGGAATACGGGAATGTAGAGACGCGCCATGGCGCGTCTCTACTCAAAACTTCCCCAGCTTCCCCTGCTCCCCCCGCCTCACAAGGGTAGGTTTTTTAAGATTGGGGTTCAGGTAAGACAAGGAAGACAG
>CAZNNK010001221.1:0-2026 GCA_964574085.1 uncultured Coleofasciculus sp. | reverse complement strand
CTGTCACCTGTTCACCCGACTGTAAATCTTGAGCTAACCAGGTTTGACGCCCTGCGTTATTCCCTAATTGCTGTTGCAGTTGGTAATGTTCCTTTAAACGTTGCTTGGGGTTAAATAAGAGATTAGTTTTCATAACGATTGACCGCCTCTATTTCTGTGAACTGTTCAAGGTTGTGAAACATCCAAATATACAAAAAAAATCTGGACAAGATAGATAATGTTCATGATTTTTTAGGTATTATTGTCAACGTTTATAACCTTCAATTGCTGCCATTGCCTTCTCTTTACCGCCATAGTAAGATTGGATAGTTTGAGCAATCTGAACCGCTCGTTCAAGGTTTCCTGTCGCGACTAATCGACGTACAATGGCATCCAAGGCTTTGGTTTTTGGTTGATAATCTGTCATCGTTTTAGCCACCTGAATCGCTTGCTCATGCTCAGTTGCTGTGGTTAAATAAGGTACGATCGCTTGGATAGTCTTACTCTTAATCGAGTCATCGGTGATACTGTGAGTTACTCTCAAGGCTTGCTCAGACTCACCAGCATCAGTTAAGTTGAGTGCGATCGCTTGAATAGTATTACTCTTAATCGAGTCATCGGAGATATTACGAGTCACTCTCAAGGCTTGCTCAGACTCACCAGCCGCAACTAATTCTGTTGCAATAATCTGCAATGCTTTTGCCTTAAAACCTTCTTCGGTGATCGTTTCCACAGTATCAAGGGCTTGATTATACTTACCAGCTTTCGCGTAATTAGCTGAAATATATACTAACTTCCCATCTTCTCCGAAAAAAACCTCTTGATCCCCTCCACTAAGACTTTCCGTACCCGGAGCGCATTGAAGCCTACCATCTTCTACAATTGGTGCTGGAGGGCGATTAGTACCCTTATCTTTTGTCTCACACAGAATCGCAAATGTTGTTAATTCTCCTGTTTCTTCAGCGTCACCCAAAAATACACCGCCCACATAACTCTTTAAATCGGATTGGCGGGAAACGCCATAGTTAATCGAACTCAAAATAGTGGCAGAAGTTGAATAGTTATAGTTTGTGGTTTCAGTGCTAATGCCTAGTCCCAGTTCACCAATATTATTCGTAAAATTACTTTTCTCTAAAAAATAATTTTGCTGGGCGCGATTCATGGAACCAATATGCTGTTTTGCTTCGGATTGTTTTGCTTTACTAGGGTTAACCATAATTAATGGACTAACTAATAGGAACATAAAGCCAATTCCGATGATTCCTAGCAAAGCTAACCAGCCACAACCATAGCCACTGTTTTTATCAACAAGCATTTAACTCTCTCTCCTCCAAAGTAAACGGTACAAAACCACCTAACTTAAAGCCAAAAATCAATCATTGCCCCTTTCACCTCTCTCTCCCTCTGCGTACCTCTGCGCGAACCTCTGCGAACCTCTGCGTTTCCCAAAAAACTAACATTAGCCCCTTAAACTACCCTTGAAGCTGCATCAAATAATAAGCCATGGGAATAATTCCAAAGGAACCCATATTCATCGACATAACCGTCATTGCCAAATTAGGATGCTTCTGCTTTAATAAACCTGCGATCGCAAACCCCTTAGTCACAAAGCCAAATATAAAACCAATCAGCAGTAATCCTGCTGTTACACCATACAAAAACACTGAGTTTGCAGAACTATCCATAGCGCTAATCAGAACTAACGTAGCAAAACCCAAAGCCATGAAGAAAAGATAAACACAAAACCTAAACATCCCTTGACTGATATTCTTCAAATATCCCCGACGCTGACAGAATGAAAGACACATCGCCGCCGATAAAATCGAGCCAATGAGAGCCAGAGGAAACATTACACTTAAAGAAACCCAACTAACCAAACTAGCCAACAGATAAAATCCATTCGCCAACCCTGCGATTACAAAAGCTTTTCGGAAAGGAATCAACTCTCGTTTGCACAGGATAAAAGATTCAATTAAAACCGTAGCCAATAGGGGTAATCCATAGCCGTACATCAATGACATAGCCGGAAGCGTAATTAGACTAGAGC
>CAZNNK010001220.1:0-2031 GCA_964574085.1 uncultured Coleofasciculus sp. | reverse complement strand
TGCCCATTTTTCACCTCGCCCAAGCTACCCCTACACCTCCACCCCCAGTGGAGATTGTACAGCCGCAAGAGGTACGTCCGTTACCGGGACAATTGGATCAGGTTCCTGTTTTTAATAGCAATAGTCCTGAACTGGTGCAAACCGAGGGAATTTTACTCTCCACCTTTCCTGGAAACAACAAAGCCACTCCTAGCGCCCACTTAAACGTTCCCTTTCAGGGACGCTTTGATATCTTTGCCCATCATGTGGCTAAAGCGCCAACACCCAACGATTTACGGACGCTTTATTTGGGAATACTTGCCCATAATCCTAGTACAGAATCGGTCACGGTTGATATTCTGCAAGGGGCCAGTTATTTAAGTCAACCGGATGCACCGTTTATCCAGTTACCCTCTCAGGTTAAGAATCCCCAAGGTACAGTGTATGCGGGTCCCGGTAGTCGGGTAATGAGTGATATTTTGAGAGGCTATCGCCAAGCCGAGTTTCCACCGCAAGTGGTGATTCCGCCTCAACAAAGCCGCCTGTTACTCAATTTACCGATTCCAGTTAAATCACTAGAACCGCCGATTAATGGGCGTTCCACGTTAATGCGGTTACGCAGTGATGGACAGGTATATCTAGCCAGTCTCGCCCGTTATGCACCCACCGATGAGGCGGGAAATGAACGCGCCCCCACCCTGGTAGAATGGCAGCAGCTATTGGATACAGGGGAATTAGCCAGACCCCGCGATCGCGCCCCTACTCCACCTGACTCGACCACGGGTAATATAATCTATGGTCGGGTTGCAGGTGTGGCTCAAGGTTCACAGTGGCAAACTCAGTTAACGGATAGTCCGAGTTCCCAGGTATTGACGATTCCGGAACCGGGAGACGCCTTTTCTTATGGATTGAGTACCTTACCTGGTGGACGTTTAGGAACGGATCAAAGTCAGAGTGCGAGAATGCTGGTACGTTATCCCGATACGGCTTATTTTGCCCATGGTAATTATGGGGTGCAATATAGTTTAACCTTACCCTTGGTGAATCCAACTCAGGAGACGAAAACAGTTACCCTATCCTTACAAACGCCTCTAAAACAAGAGGAAATTGAGGACGGATTACAGTTTCTGGAACCTCCAGCCAACCAAGTCTTTTTCCGAGGAACGGTGCGACTCCGCTATAACGATGATGCGGGAGTACCGCGAACAGGATATTGGCATTTAGTTCAACGCCGAGGACAAGCAGGGGAACCGTTAGTAACACTGAAAATGCCCCCATCCAGTCAAAGATTTGTGGAATTTGATTTTTTATATCCGCCCGATTCAACTCCGCCGCAAGTCTTGACAGTAGAAACGTTGCGTGATTCAGTCGGTGGGGACAATTAAAGTTGTTATTTGTCTTATGTCTTATGTCATTCGTCTTATGTTAAGCTAAAACGCATTTAAATTGTGTATTCCCTGTTGCCTGTTGCCTAATCTCAACCGTTAACTTTAATTGTGTTTACCTACTTATGAGGGGAGAAAGAGGGGAGCAACCCCTCAGACTCCCCGATTCAGTTTCATTAGGAACAGAGCAGATCAATTAAGGATTGGGGGAGTTCTTCATAATGATCGAGCAAAAAATCTACGATGGTTAACTGACGCAAGTCAACGGGTTGAGGGGGGCGATAGTCTTGACCTCGGTTGAACCAACATTGAACGGTTCCCAGGGAACGGAAACAGATGTGAGAAATTTGCTCATAGGTGACACCCCATTTGGCATAAAACCGCCTTGGCGTCATTCTTAGTTTGCAGTAACAATAGAGGTCAATGATGTATTGTTCTCGCTGGGTAATCGGGCGGGGATTATGGGGTCCTTTGGGATTATAGCGTCCGGTTGGGCTATGCACGGATAGGGGATCTATTTGATGCTCAGAATGGGTGGGATAACGGTATAGGTTGTCCTCCTCTTCATGGGGAGAATGGTTGAGGTTTAAGTGTGTAGGGTCGGGTATAGGGACAAACCGGAATTGTATTACCCAACTGGGTGGCAAAACCCGCCCGACTACTTCGG
>CAZNNK010001219.1:0-2034 GCA_964574085.1 uncultured Coleofasciculus sp. | reverse complement strand
CTGCAAGGCTTTGAATTTAGTGATTCTGCGGTTCAAGATGCGGCACCACCTGAGTATTACCTGAGGAATCATCCGCTCAACAATGGTCCGTTAAGTCATACACAGGAATTCTTGCTGGAATGTGAAACGAATCTGCAACTCTTGCTGGATAGTTTGCGGAATTCGGAAAATCTTTATGAGCAAATTGAATTATTACGTACCCTGAAAAACTTGCGGGGACTGGAGTTTGATACAGGATTTGGTCAACCTGAACGAGTGGTGACGGTGGCGGATTTGCTGAATGAAGTGTATACCAGAGCCAGTAGTGAAGGAGCATCTCCCTACTGGGGTGTGATTCGTCAAGCGGCGGGGTTACTGAATAAAGTCGAAATTAGTTTGTCGGATGCGGTGACGGATATTTTGGTGCGCGGGAAGCAGATAACGGTTGGGAAAGCCTACAGTGAAGCGTCCCTGATTAAAACCCCCATGTCTCATCTGGAACTCCGGGCAAAGATTGACGAATTTTGTCGAGAAGATATTCGCGATCGCGTTTTAACTCAAGAGATTCTGATTTACTTGAGTATTCTGATTAAATCCGAACCGCATCTGGTTGATGGCTTGCTCACGCTGCGGGTTGGGTATTTAATTCTGCTGTTGACGAGTGAATTAGCGGCTGAATTAGGTGTGACCCAGGATGAAGCCTATGAAGCATTGATGCGCTTAAGTCCCTTTGACATCAAAATGCGATTGCGTTCCTGTTTGGCGGGGTATGAAGGGGTTAATCAAAAATTACGTCAACAAGAATCGCTGCATGTTAAGCAACCGCAATATGCGATTAATTGGGTGATATTGCCAGAGGAGCAAATCTATATCGACGAAGACCTAACCACGGCGGGAAATTGGCTGAGAAAACGGCAACTGGATGGTAGTGCGGGTCGGGTTCCGAAAGATTTTTACCCGAAAGTTTGGCAAGTGATGAAACATTGTAAGGGATTGGTGATTGGCGATAAATTAGAGCGTCGCAATCGACTGGATAGTCAACCGCTGCTCTCGGAAATGACACCTGGGGAAAAGAATTTTGCCCTGCGGGTTGAGCATTTACTGAATAAAATTCAAGTGCCAACCTATCGACAGGTGAATATTGAGGCACTTGTGGAATTAGCCGCGATATTGGAACGGAATCCAGAGTTGGAAATTGAAGAATACATTGTCCTGGATGTGTTAATTGGTCATGCTGTGCGGTTAGGCTGGTTAGAGCGATATCCAGAACGAGCCGATAAGTATGACGAATATAAGGCAGCCGCTTGGCGTGCTTTTTATGATACGTCTCCTAAACAATGTGCGGCTTATATTGCTAAGGCGTTCCAGTTTTTGGCGCAAGTTGAGCCTGCCAATGTTGCTTAATTTGGTCATTCGTCATTGGTCATTTGTCATTCGTTATTCGTCAGGCAATAGGGAAGGGAGAATACTGACGTGGCACACCTTAATTGGTGAATTAGAATTACATCCAGAAACTGTAGGGGCGCATAGCGTGCGCCCATCAAATCGTAAAATCTATACATTTTGATTCAAGCCCGTATTGCGGCTAAAATTAGCCAGAAAGAACTTGCTCAACGACTGGGAATTGAAGAAAATCTGCTTCAGCGATATGAAGATAGAGAGTATGAATCAGCAACACTGACACAATTATTAGAAATTAGTGGAGTTTTGGGAATTTCAATTCAACCAAAAACTACGGTTAGGGTGGTTGCACCATTGAAGACGGCATAAACTAATCTGTTAATATCACTCAATTTCCTGCTGATATCAGTTGCTTACCTTGAGGTGAATTCGCGTAACCTAAGAAGGCTTGAACGGCTGGATTCGCTGGGTTTTTGTAGACGTAATAGAGGGTTCGTTGATAGGGATACGTCGGTTGATCAGGAAGTACACCATTAACAGCTAAAGAACGCACGGTTTTCTGGTTCATCACCTGAGTGTACGTCGCATAACCAATTCCGTCATTCCCTAATGCGCGAAGTAGGGGTGTTGTGGCGTCTTGGGGTAGGGTGTAAT
>CAZNNK010001218.1:0-2038 GCA_964574085.1 uncultured Coleofasciculus sp. | reverse complement strand
TCGCCGAGTAATTTATATAAATATCCCAATTCCTGAGCATTCCCCAATCGTTCTCCGTAAGGAGGATTGCAGATAATTATCCCGCGATCGGCTGGCGGTTCTAGGTGGGAAAGGTCTTGTTGAATAAATGTGATCTGATCTAAAATGCCACAATGCTGGGCATTACTCCGGGCTTGGTTGAGGATATCCGCGTCGCGATCGCACCCTGTAATCGGTGCGGCTAATTCCTGGTGCTGACCAGCTTTTGCATCATTGAGTAGCTGTTGCCAAAGGGTGGGATTAAACTCTAACCAACGCTCAAATCCAAACTGTTCTCGAAACAATCCAGGAGCAATATTTAAGCTGATTAAACTGGCTTCTAGGGGTAATGTTCCGGAACCACACATTGGGTCTACTAATGGCAACTTTGGCTGCCATTCTGCTAATTCTAACAATGCGGCGGCTAAGGTTTCTTTCAGGGGAGCAAGTCCCATAGCGGAGCGATATCCGCGTCGATGTAAACTGGTTCCTGAACTATCTAAACTGAGAATACACCGATTTTGATGAATGTGAACATTGACTAAAAGATCAGGCTTTTCTAGGTTTACACTCGACCGTTTACCAAACTGGCTGCGTTGTTGATCAACGATCGCATTCTTTACCTGGAGGGCGGTAAAGTGGCTATGGTTAAGCTGTTTAGTCTTTCCGGTTGCATTTACAGCTAAGGTGTGCTGCGGTTTCAGGTATTGCGCCCAGGGGATGGTTTGCACTCCCTGATAAAGTTGTTTCGCATTTGCACAAGGAAATTCGGCTAAAACGACGAGTACCCGGAAAATTGTTCTCGCCCAGAGGTTGACTCGGTACATTAACGCTGTGTCCCCCTGAAAATGCACCCCCGTAAAATCGGGACGCACCTCCTGCGCCCCCAGGCGTTCAAGTTCTTGCGCCGCAATGGGTTCTAATCCACGGGCGACTGTGGCAAAGTAGTGGTTCATGTTTTATGCAGGTGGGGACAATAAAAGTTAATGGTGGGGAACTCGCTGTCCTTGAGAAGCAAGCTACGTCTTATGTCTTAGGTAGGGCTTGCTGCACAAAGTCCAAACCTTATAAAGGTGATTAGGAGGATTAACGGCACTTCCAGAACTTGTCGAGTGTTGGGTTAATTTTTAGTTTATAGAAGTTCTTTTAACAAGGATTCAGTCAAAGACTCAGAGTCATCAGAATCATCAAATAGCTGAGTCACGTAATCAAAATTCCCCTCACCGACATTTTTCCGCAAGATGTTGATAATCGTTTCTGGGTTATCGTAGGGACCACTAATGTAACAGGGTTTACCGTTGCGACCCATTTGAAGTTTGGGTTGACCACTCCACTTGCCTAAATGAGCTTTTGATTGCTGGAAATCTCGATGGGGTTTAAATCCTAATTGGTCGGCATAGTCTACTGCACTATACACTAGGGCTTGGGCTTGTTCGAGAGTAATTTTTTGAGTGCCTTCAGGAAACCATTGATAGGCATAATCTAACATCTGTTTATATTCACTTGAATTCAATTGGCGGGGACCCATGGTATCCTTGACACCGAGACACCATAAATCTAGTAGGTAAGTACAAACAGAGAATCGATCATACTTAGCTTTGCGGGTAATGCAGACTAAGGCTAACCCTCGGTCAAGATTGTCCTCAGTTTCTTCAATTGGCTCAGGGTTGTCATGAAGATAATAGTCCGCACAGTTAGCGTTGACCAAGCATTCGACAACGGGATCTAATTCGCCGGATACGACACGGGCAAGTGTTTTTTCCTCCGCCTGTTCTTTGATATAGGCGGTAACTTCAGCCGCCCGTAATCCGAGTTTGCGAGCAATTTGTTTCGGGGTTAAGTTGCGGGCGCGTAATTCGGTGATTTCTTGTTTTTGTTCGGGTGTCATCATTTTGTCATTGGTTATTGGTCATTCGTTAGACTTATGCATTAGGGCGGGTTTTGTTGAGAAGTTATCGGTGAGGTGGGGCGGGTTTTGTTGTTCATTTATTGGTGAATAGTTGATTTTAGTCCCTAAACC
>CAZNNK010001217.1:0-2038 GCA_964574085.1 uncultured Coleofasciculus sp. | reverse complement strand
GGCTGGCAAGCTTAAAGTTGTGGGTAAAATTTTTCTGGATCGCTACTCTCATAAGGGTTCCTTGAAAATACTTGACCACCGTTTTAACCTTGCCAAGCTACTACGGTATATCAAGGGTTTGGGCAATCCCAAAATGCACCCTTTTCAGTGCTATTCAACCTAAGCGGTTACAGGTTCCAGTTCTTTCTCCATCTCAGGTGTATACTTACCGTCATGGGCAGCACCATTGCACTTCGCCCGATGCAGCAGCAGTTTTTGGGCTAAAGACACATTGGATTCTTTCCCTTTCCACGCTTCCAAAGCAGGTTGCTGAATAGCCCGGGCATAAGAGAAGGTTAATGTCCAAGGTGCTTGCTCTGCATACTTCACATTCATCGCATTCAAGTGAGCCGATGCTTGCTCATTACTCTGACCTCCAGACAGGAATGCTACACCCGCCACCGATGCTGGAACTGAATTCATTAAACATTGCACCGTCGCATCTGCCACTTCATTTACACTGGCTTGATTGGGACAATCCTTCCCAGAAATAACCATACTGGGTTTGAGGATCATTTGGTCGAAGGCGACTCGCTGCGTGTAAAGCTGATTAAAAACAGTGCGTAGAGTTTCCTCAGTTACCTGATAACAGTGTGCCAGAGTATGATTCCCATCAATCAGCACTTCCGGTTCCACAATGGGAACCAAACCGCCTTCCTGACAGAGTTGGGCATACCGGGCTAATCCATGGGCATTTGCCTCGATACACCCCCAACTGGGAATGCCTTCACCAATCGTGATCACTGCCCGCCACTTGGCAAAGCGAGCGCCCATTTGATAATACTCCGCAATGCGATCGCGCAGACCATCAAGTCCCTCGGTCACTTTTTCCCCAGGGAAACCTGCCATGTCTTTGGCGCCAGTATCCACTTTAATTCCAGGGATTATCCCCGCATCGGTCATCACCTTGAGAAACGGTGTCCCGTCTTTAGTCGATTGGCGAATCGTTTCATCATAGAGAATCGCGCCACTGATATAATTCCCTAAGTTAGGCGTGGTCAAAATTAACTCGCGATAGGTACGACGCATCTCTTCGGTTTGGTCGATACCAACCTTCCCCAATCGCTTATTACAAGTGCCGTTACTTTCATCCATCGCCAAGACACCCTTGCCGGGGGCAACCATTGCCTGTGCCGTTGCTCTGAGTTCTTGTGCGTAGGTACTCATTGTGAAACCTCTATAAAGTTTTTTTGCTATCTACTCATAAATGATGCAGGTTAATGGGTTTATTTGCAACAAGTAATCTGAAATTGGGCAGATTTTTCTGCGGCACTAGGACAGGGAAGCCTTGATTTACCGTATATTTTATTCTTCTCTCTCTTGCGATAGATGCCAGATATTGTCGAATGTTTTATTATAGCTATCACTATAAATTTTCAATAAGCTAAAATGATCCGGAAACTCGCGGGATAAAGCCGCCTTACTAATACTCGCCCCTTCCCCTTGTTCGCTCAACCGCATCGGGTTCATAGCGTAGAGTAAACTCTGGGATGGGGCGTTCAATCAGTTGGCGGGCTTCGGGTTCGTTCTGATCCACAAACAAATAGCCCCCTGTACTAGCGTTTGTAAACCCGCCAATTTGCCGAGTTGGACAGTTGAAATCCGCCGTGCGATCGCCAATAGCACATCCCCAATATCCACATCCGCCATTTCCAAGTCTTCACTGGACTCAAAATAGATGACATGAAGAGTCTCAACTGTTAGAGGAGGTTTAAAGCCGACTAGAAATGCAATTCATCCCTCCTGGATGGGTGAGGTGCTTGCACTTATAGGGAGACGAAAAACACTACTGTTTCCCTCATCACCCTCTCATATCGTGTCCGGTAGAATACTTCCACTATCGGTGGAGACAAGGCAGAGGGCAGAAGGCAGAGGGCAGAAGGCAGAAGGGAAGGAGCAAGGTTGCAAGGAAGAAGGATATTATGGTTATTTTGGCGGACATGATATCATGCATTTAAATTGGGTATGAGTAGCGAGCAAGATGCTCGCACTACAAGGA
>CAZNNK010001216.1:0-2042 GCA_964574085.1 uncultured Coleofasciculus sp. | reverse complement strand
AAAAGGGCAAAAGTGTCAAGGGCTAAGGAGTCCACGCCGCACCACAGACAACCCGAAACCCGCTGCTGTAGTTCCTGCTGTCTGGGGTATTCCAGTAGCGATGGGCACAACGACAGTTCCTGGGAAGGAGGTACCACGAACCACCGCGCAACAGCCGAGAATGATTATCATTTTCATCCTCATCCAATAACCAAGCTTGACCATCCGACGGCGCACCTTCATAACTATCATGCCAATGGTCAAGACACCATTCCAACACATTTCCATGCATATCGAATAAGCCAAAGGGATTCGCTACCTGAAAACTCCCAACTGGGGTAGTCTGTTCACGATACTCACCCTTATGACCTTCACCAAAACCGGAAACGCAGCAATCTGTTCAAACGTCTCGTCTCGTCAGACGATCCAACCATTCGACGCCCATATTGAGGTGAATTTTGGGCGATGTAGGCATAAATCCCGGAAAGATGCTTGACGGCTGTGTCTGTCCAAAAAACCTTCACGTTGGTAATCCGAATTGCTGACGCACTGTTTCCACAGAGGTTATTCTACCCGCCTGACTATCAGCAAGTCCCGCTTCTATCGCGACTCTGACATAAATTTCATACATTAAGTCATCCCATGTTGCATTCTCTGGCAATCTATCAATCAATCGTCGTGCCTCTTCTTTTATATTGATGGCTTCCATATTCTGCTCATAGAACGGCTTTCTGGGTTTATTGTAAGCTGAAAATCACCAGGCAAACAAATGCAATGATTTGGCGGCGATTCATTCCCTTCTCAAACCTGAGAATGAGGCTACGTCTGCCCTATTGCTCTCCTCTGTCACGCTTGGGAGACAGGCATAGGCGTGAGGGCTGTGGTTTAACTTGACACCCATAACCGACGTGCGCCCACAGAAGCCGATTAAGAAGTGCGATCGCCTGTTGAATTATAGGCACATTGTACATCAGATTTTCTCTAGACTTCTCTCTGCCTGATCTGACTTAAGCTACAATTCCTCTCAAGCCAACCAACAACCTAGTCCAAAACTTCATCCTTTATTCTTTCCGTTATAGTATGGTTCAAACAATTCCAGCCAGAGATGTCACCCTAGAACAATTAGAAACCCACTTCCAACTTCAGCAAGTTGACGATGACCAGTTTTTCCCGGAGTGGCAATCCGACTTACCCGAACTCACCGACTGGCAAAAACAACTTCTCGAACAAGTCCGCGCTGGCTATTTCAATTTACTCAAACAACCACCCCTGCTAGAAAAAACCATTAATCTAGCAGTTGTTTCCCCCTTATTATTTATCGAACAATTTTACTTAGCGCCTTTGAATTTAAGAGCCGAAAGCAGTGTTCAAATCTCAGCCCAAGATGAAGAACGCGGAATTCTCGTCAAAGGGAACCTCGACACCTTAGTTTTGAAAGACAAACTTTGGGTAATGGTAATTGAATCAAAACAAACTCATTTCTCTGTCGAAGCTGGATTAGCCCAACTTCTTGCCTATATGCTAGGAAACCTCAATTCAGAGCAACCTAGCTTCGGTATGATTACGAATGGGGGGAGTTTTCTATTCCTCAAATTAGTCAAAGCCGCTACCCCTATGTATGCCATGTCTGATTTGTTTGGAATTGGCAATCGCAAAAATGGTTTAGGTGATGTATTGAGAATCTTAAAAAAACTTATTCATCTATCAACTTCTGCCAATATGAGATAAATAAAGGAACCCCCTTTTGCCATGGCGATTGAAATCGCTGCTACACAAACAAAGTCCGCCTGCGCGGACTGGGTTATAACGGGGGTAGCGTTCCCCGGATTTGGTATAAAATGACGGGGGATAATTTTCGGTTCCCGTGAGGTGGGCAAAAGCAATAAATGATAATATAAACCTTTCCCTATTTATCATTCTTGCCCACCCTACATACTTTTAACTTTGCTCTGAAGTTCTCCGCTGACTCTGGATTCACTGGATATTCCTTGCTTCTACTTCTATATTTTCTAAAAGTTGAGCGACGGTCATGTTCAAACCGTTGGCAAGAGTAACAAGTGCAG
>CAZNNK010001215.1:0-2049 GCA_964574085.1 uncultured Coleofasciculus sp. | reverse complement strand
TTGCATCTAGCATCAGGTAAATGTACCGAAAAGTTGAGAATGCCCCCAGGGAAGCTGAAGATTTTGAACTTCCCTTTGAGGGACAGTTATCACAAGATAACCGCTGGGTAATTATGGCTTCTTTAGTACCCTGGGAGGAATTTGAAGAGGAATATGCTCAAAATTTTTCTGCGGAAATGGGAGCGCCAGCACTACCATTTAGGGTAGCATTGGGTTCATTAATAATCAAAGAAAAATTAGGGATAAGTGATAGAGAGACAGTTGAACAAATCAAAGAAAATCCTTACTTACAATACTTTATAGGAAAAACACATTACAGTAGCGAATCGGCTTATGACCCATCACTGTTGGCAAGATTCCGGGAAAGGATAAATGTGAATAAGCGTCAACCGAATAAATGAAAGAATGGTGATTCATCCTCAGTCGGAGAGTCAGTCAGAGCCAAAAAAAAGCGCAGAAACAGAAAAGGTTTCAAAAAACGGGTCGGGGAATAGAGGACAACTAATAGTTGATGCAAGTTGTGTGCCAGGAGATATAAGTTATCCCAATGATTTGGGGATATTAAATCAAGCTAGGGTCAAAACCGAAAAAATAATAGACAATCTATATGAACCCCTGAAAGATAAAATAGAGAAAAAACCAAAAAGTTATAGAAATCGAGCCAGAAAAGAATACTTAAACGTAGCTAAGAAAAAGAGACAAACAAGAAAACAAATAAGAAAAGCCATAAAAAAACAACTGCAATACGTCAAGAGAAACTTGGGGAGTATAGACGCGCTAGTCAAGGCAGGGTCTAGCTTTGAGGCGTTGAGTCATGCTGACTATAAGAGCCTGTTGGTGGTTAGCGAAGTCTACCGTCAGCAAGCATGGATGTACAAGAATAAAGTTCATAGAATAGACAACAGAATAGTAAGTTTAAGTCAACCTCATATTCGTCCAATAGTTAGAGGCAAAGCGGGAGTTCCCGTAGAATTTGGAGCCAAAATATCAGCAAGTGTAAGAGATGGATACGTGTTTTTAGACCGTATCAGTTAGGATAACTTTAATGAATCTGCCGATTTAAAAGGTCAAATAGAAGCTTATTATAACTACCTCATACCTCAGAAACAGCCATTGCTATTACTTTCCTCGTCATGAATCTGTCTGCCATGCTCAGGCAGGTTTTTTGTCTTTTTTTATGTATATTCCACAATCAAGTCTTTTTCGGCGTCAATTTATTATTCAACCTTATCATTAGCCGAATCGTTAACAATAAACGCTCATGGTTCCCGTCGTCTTATATAACTACTTAATCTATCAGTTATGTTTCTCCGACTTATTCAGCAGACCCTACTTATCGCTGTAGCCGTGCGCCTGATAATTGCTTGGAAGGCAACCAAAGACGATAATAAAACTTGATAGCCTTGATTTCGTATATGAAAACCTATTACCGTGACTTTTTAATTCGTGATTGGGAACCGCGCGATCGCGTCGCCGCCGCCGAGGTGATTGGTTCTGTCTTGTCAGAATACGGCTTAACCTGGGAACCTAGGGGAGCCGATCGCGATGTGGTTGACGTCGAAACCTTCTATCAAACAGTTGGGGGAGAGTTTTGGGTGATCGAATACCAAGGTACAGTTGTGGGAACATCGGCGTATTATCCAGTCGAACGCGGCGAAAATGCTGTGGAAATCCGCAAAATGTACCTGCTTCCGGAGGTGAGAGGGCAAGGATTGGGTAAATTTTTGTTGCAACAGCTTGAACAAGCAATCGCTAGTCGGGGTTTCCAACAAATTTGGATTGAAACCGCCAATGTTCTCAAAGAAGCCATCCAGCTTTATGAAAGTAGCGGTTATCAGCCCACCACAGGAGTGGAGACAAAGCGGTGCGATCGCGTTTATGTTAAACAACTATAGTATAGTTTTGAGTGTGTAGGGGCGGGTTTAGAGACTAACATTGATAATTGACCCTAACTGGAGTACAAAACCCGTCCTGACTGAATTTTGCATTAACTTCCATCTCCCTCATCTTCCCCATCTTCCCCATCTCCCTCATCTTCCCCATCTTCCC
>CAZNNK010001214.1:0-2050 GCA_964574085.1 uncultured Coleofasciculus sp. | reverse complement strand
AATTTCTGCAATGAAATGAAGTCTGTCTATATTTGACTATACTTTTACCAACTATCATTCTCTTGATTGTCATTGTTGGCGCGTGGTTTCTAATGATCCGAATGCCTGGAGAAAGTTATAACGGTGAACTCCCACCCCTGACTCAGAAAGAAATCGCCTTGCAAAATGCGCTTCAGCAAGATGTGGAAAAATTGGCGGGGGAAATTGGGCGACGCAACTATTTGCACTATGACGGTTTAATCGCGACGACTGATTTTTTAGAACAGCGGTTATCAGAATCTGGGTATCAAGTCAAGCGACAAGGATATGAGATTGATAATCAAACGTATTACAATCTTGAAGTCGAACTTCTTGGTACTGAAAAACCCCAGGAAATCGTTGTCGTTGGCGGTCACTACGATTCAGTCTATACCAGTCCGGCGGCGAATGATAACGGTACTGGCGCAGCCGCAACCTTAGAACTGGCGCGTTTATTTGCGGGAAAACAGCCAGCTAGAACGCTGCGCTTTGTGGAGTTTGTGAATGAGGAACCGCCCTTTTTCCAAACCGATACCATGGGAAGTTTAGTCTATGCTAAACAATGCCGCGATCGCAAAGATAATATTGTGGCAATGCTGAGTTTAGAAACGATGGGTTATTATTCCGATAAGATTGGCTCTCAGCGCTATCCGTTTCCCTTAGACCAGATTTATCCCTTACAAGGAAATTTTATCGGGTTTATCGGTAATTTAGGGTCAAGAAAACTCGTTCACAACGTCGTTGAATCCTTCCGCCGCCATGCAAAATTTCCCTCTGAAGGTGCAACGTTACCCCATAAGATTCCGGGTGTGGGTTGGTCAGATCAGTGGGCATTTTGGCAGCAGGGTTATCCTGGTGTAATGATAACAGATACGGCACCCTTTCGCTATCCTTACTATCATACTGACGAAGATACACCCGATAAAGTGGACTATGAACGATTAGCGCGAGTTGTGGCAGGATTAGAACAGGTAATTACTGAGTTAGCTGGAAATAAAGTTCCATAATAAAAATTCTTCAGGGATTATAGCAGACAAACTCAGGAAGACGGTTCTGAATCGCATTCCATTCCCTGGCTAGATTCGTTTCCCCCGGACGAATTTTGCGTCCATTGAGTTCAGGATGACGGGCATAGAAAACGGCATCAGCCACCTGATTCGGACTATAATTAACCACATCATATCCATTAGATTCTGGCGGTTGTTCACATTCCCGTGATGTCCACCTAACTTTATCCGCGATCGCACGGCGAATTGCTAACCACTCCTGCTGTAATTGAGTTTGTGAGGGTTGAAGCTTCTCACCTTGCATTTGGGGATAAAGGCGATAGAAGAAAAAATCTGTCCAAGCGTTAACAGCGGAGGGGGGTGCTGCGGCTAAGAGTCTTCTGCATTCATAAAGCCTTTGTTGAAAATCAATGTCGGATTGAATGTTTTCTAAAGGCACTTTTTGGTAGTTGTTTAGATTGACGTTGATGTTCTCTGCAAATTCCCACGATTCACGCAAAGAAGCAAGTGGTGTTGCTGAATCAGCATTGGTGACGGATCTACCGTTGGCTGTTCCTCGAAAGCAACTAACATTGTCACTTGGATAAAAGTAGCTATAGCCAACGACTAGATTACCCCTTTTTTCTAAGATAATGTACTGTTTATTCCGGTCAGCCGTATTGGAGATTTCTCGGAGAAGATGAAAGCCGCTTGGTAATGCGTCAAGATTGACGCCTCTTCCTGATTGAGCCAACAGATAGCCTCCAGACTGAGCTATCCCAGGTTGAATCGGGAAGGTTTGACGACTCGAATGAGCTGGCGCGATCGCAGTAGTTAGACTGAGGACAATTAGAGAAAGCTGGGTGATTGTGCGGGTGTTCATCTCTTACCACCCCCGATTACTGGACAACAATTTCACTTCTACCTTATATTCTATATTCTACTAAGCTGTTTGGCATTTAAACCTTAATATCAATAATGGCGAAAGCCGTGTAGTGCGAGCATCTTGCTCGCTACTAATACCCAATTTAAATGCATGACAGCTT
>CAZNNK010001213.1:0-2051 GCA_964574085.1 uncultured Coleofasciculus sp. | reverse complement strand
ACCAATACCAGCCTTGCGCCCCAGAGAGCGCATCAGAGAGCGTTTTCCAAGTCCCTCTAGTACATCCCATCTCTCCCAATACTGCTCGGATAGATAATATGATGTCCGGCAAATCACCCTTAATAAAAAAGCCCGAAACCCTTGCGGTTAAAGCATTGCTATTATGGGAAATTCACCGGAATTGATATTACATCTGTCGCCTTTTGTGAAAAGCTTTGGGGGATTTAGGGGGATTACAAGTTGCAGATACGGACAAAACGAGGTCAAAAGGGCGGGTTTTGTTGAAATGTTATCGGTGACATCTCAATTAAATGGCTAAACCCGCCCCTACATAATTTTTACATCTGGGTTTGTGGTGGGCGATGCGGGCGTTTATGGCGCTAAAGCGCAACTACGAACTTCAAACTACAAAGTTTTCCCTTAGCTGAACATTCCCTAATTTCAATTCAACAGCAAACCCTTTTCCTAACGAAATCGTGAAGCCTACCTGACTGTAATAATCCCCCGACTGTGCTGTCGTTTTTCGCCAAATTTGCCCCAATTCATCCAATACAATTAACTCTAACCCTTCCGGTAATGTATCCTCTAATTCTGTAGAATACACCTGCAACACAACATCAATCTGTTGTTCTGAATTCCGCTTCACTCCCACCAATAATTCTACCGCTTGTCCTGCAAAATCTATGGTTTTATGTTGGGCAAATGCGGCTTGCGGATGGCTGGGTTCTAGTTCTCCTAAACTTAAGGCAATTTGCCAATAGGTTTCCTCATGTTGACAAGTTTGCAATCCTTTAACTAATGCCTGAATAATCGCTGGATGAGGATTTCCGGTTTCCCCTAATTCCAACGCGGCTTGAAAACTTACCTGTTTATCGGGATTATCCAGTAATTCCATATAGCGACGAATCACTTGTGATCTCGAACTCCCCCGCACCCCCTCTAATTCCTCACTCCAACTGGATGTATCATTCATTTCTTGGGCGAGAAATGTACCAATTAGTGTTGCTTCTGCTTCCCATTTATCCAGTACATTTTGCTGAAACCATTGCCGTAACTGCACCCCCATTGATACAAGGGCGGTGGGTTGATACTTAGAGACGGCATAAACATCCTGCACCGGAACACCCAGCAATTTTTCTAACTCTCCTGATAAAAATAAGGTCATAATCTGGTCAAAGTTGGCATAGGTTCCCTCAAGGATAAGTTCCGTCTTGGATTCGTTAGGATTAGAATTATTGTTAGGAGTCATAAGGTTCTCGTTTAATTAATTCAGCTAAACCGGGAATTTGTCTAAGTTTATTAAATATGGCATCTATATCCTGATTCCCTGATATAACCAGACGAATCTCTAGTGGTTCCTCGCGAATAGACGATATTACCCCTTTGCGGTATTTGGATTGATTGTTCTCTGTCGCTAAATCCAGATAGACTCTAACTTGCGCCCAATCCTTAATTGGCTTATTTGTCAATCGTTTGACATATTTATATAAGGTCTTAGAAAGAGCGGGTCTAACGGTACTTTTGTAACTAATATTAAATCGTTCAGCGATTTGTTCTGAACTGACGCCTTGTAGCAAAAGACAGAACCAACAAACTTCCTTGGGCGTGAGGGGTTGGGGTTGAATCTTTAGCTGCTGAATATCTGCATCGCTAATCTCTCCATCCCCTATATACTCTTGCACCCCTTTTGCCCATGCCATATCGTTTAATAGCCGTTGCAAATGCCATTGTTCCTCCACAACTGGACATTCACGGCAATGGTGTTGATTGTTAGACGCAGGGCAACGCTTCGTTAAATCGGGCATCTTTTACCATACAACATCTAGGGTCATTTGTGCTAACCAACATGGGTTGGTAAATGTTCGGGCAAATACCAACAACGATGGGTTAGAGAAATGGGAATCGATAGAGTCCAATGGACATAGACAAGTTCAGTGTACTCCTTCCCCATGAAACTTAAACGTCTACCCATTGTACTCAGTAGTGTCAGCCTAATAAGCTGCACGGCTGTTTCCCAACCACCAAACCCACCACCGCCCCCGCGACCCCCC
>CAZNNK010001212.1:0-2051 GCA_964574085.1 uncultured Coleofasciculus sp. | reverse complement strand
AGTAGGTATTGGAATCTATCGCCGCATCCGGTGAACCTGAACCCCAGTTAAAGTCCACAGTTTCATCGGTGCGAGTTAGGGCTAAGTCGGTAAAATCGCGGTTATTGTAATATTCGGCAGTTAAACCTGTACCGTTACCACTAATATCTGGACTGGGAGTGTCAACAGCAGGAGAATCAAGTTGAGATTCAGGAATAATCTCCTTATCTTGACTGTTACCACTAATATCTGGACTGGGCGTATCAACAGCAGGAGAATAAAGCTGAGATTCCGGAATAATCTCCTTACTTTGACTCTCACTTGACCACAACAATTGTGCCACTGATTTGCCAAAGTTTTCGTAGTAGTCCATGCGGATGTCATACTGTTGACCCGCTTGCAGGTCAATTGTGCCACTATTTTCTGTCGCCGCATGATTCGTCCAATTATCAATCAGTAGCTGGTCATCCACCCACAGGCGTACACCATCATCAGAATTGGTGAAAAATTCGTAGGTTTCTGAGTAGAGAGGTGCGACTGAACCCGTCCAGCGTACCGAGTAGGTATTGGAATCTATCGCCGCATCCGGTGAACCTGAACCCCAGTTAAAGTCTACGGTTTCATCGGTGCGAGTTAGGGCTAAGTCGGTAAAATCGCGATTGTTGTAATATTCAGCAGTTAACCCTGTACCGTTACCATTGCTGGGAGGAGGGTTAATCGTAGGACTATCCAGAACCACATTATCAACAGCAATGAAATCACTATCGGACGTTTTCTTGTCAGCATTAACGCTGAAGACAACAAACTGATAGCCATCGCCAAAGTCTACATCCCATTCAACGTTCGTCCAGTCAAAAGTAGAACCCCCGACTGTTTCTTCGAGTAACAAGGTTCGGTTCATCGGAATCGCCCCAACCTGAGTCGGTCCATCAGAACCAATCCCACCGGAAAATTCTCCCTCAACTCCCCAGAGGCGCACAGTAATCTCGTTGGTTCGGTCATCTCCTTCTGTATTCTTGATATCCAAGCTTAAGGTTTGCTGACCCCGACGCAGGTTGTTGTCCAGAAAAATTTGTCCTAATCCTGTCCCCCGCGAGTCTGCATCGAAAACCGCTGCACCCCCATCACCAATGTTGGAATTACGCGACCAACCCGTTCCTTGCCAACCTTGACCATTTCGTTTGTGGTCAATACCCCAGTTTGGTCCTCCAAATTCACCCGAATCGCTGAAGTCGCTATCGAGAATTAGATTGGGATAGGCGGTTGGGGATACCTGAATCTGTTGAGTTACCGTGGTGGTTGCGCCTTGGCTATCCCAAACCGTCAGGCTGACATTGTGAGACCTGGTTGGGTCAAATTGGTGATTGACGTGGCGACCGAATTCGTCGATACTTCCATCATTATCAAAATCCCAACCGTAACTTGCGATCGCCTCATTGGTCTGGTCTAATGTATCCGGTGGGTCACTGTCGAAGGACGCACTGGCATCAAACAAGACCACCCCTTGATTGCCAACCGATTCATAGTTGAAGTCCGCTACTGGCGCGATGTTCGTCGGCGACACGTCAAAGGTGGTGTTAATAACCTCGAAGTAATCGGGGAATGTCTCCGAATTACCAAAACTTTTTTGCTTGGACAGATTGTGCGTATTATTCGCCAAATAGCTGTCTTCGATGCGTGACCCCAGAAATGGCACACCCCCGTCATTCGGACCTTCCCACGGCAGCTTCACACCATGTTCAAACCCCTCAACACGGATATCTTTGAACAGAAGGTCTTGAGAAAGCGGATTCAGACCAATCCCATACCCACGACCATCCCCGTTAATGCCTCTCTTGAAGGGAACTGGGTTATCGGGGTCACCGACAATTAACCCATCCACGAAATCAATCTGGCTGCTGTACTGAGTGAAGATGCCTTCACCATAGATATTCCAGAGTTTGAAATCATCCACTAATGAGCGAACATCATGGGCTTCTTTGAGACTCGGACCCTGGAAACCTAACTGACCATCATTATTCCGCATATGGTTCCAGAAGATTATCCCCATATCGGAGTTATAACTCTCGAAA
>CAZNNK010001211.1:0-2054 GCA_964574085.1 uncultured Coleofasciculus sp. | reverse complement strand
GGCGACTCCCCAAATGGCGGACTGATGCCCTTTGAAGGTGTTGAGTAACGTACCGTGACGAGTCCACAACGACAGGGTTTTGTCGTGGCTACCCGCCACAAAGGTTTGCCCATCTGGATTAAAATCCATATCCAAAATGCCCGCACTATGATGAGTCAAGGTTTTGAGCAATGTACCATCCTTGCGCCATAGCTTAATCGTTTGATCTTGGCTACCTGTTACCAATCGTTCTCCATCGGGACTAAAGGCAACTGCATTAATTTCCGCCTGATGAGCATTGATGATCTGTTGTCGTTGTTCATCTGGATGGAAAAGGGTTACGGTACCGTCATTTCCGCCGATAGCAATTAGATTCCCCTGGGGATTGTACTTCACCGATAATCCCCCGGATGGCTTGAGCTTGAGGCGTTTGAGAGGAGTCCCATCAATTTGCCAAAATTCCATGATACTGGGACGCCCAACCGCCACCAAGGTTTGTCCATCGGGACTAAACGCTAAATCCCAGATTGCCTTTAAATGGGTTTTAATCGTGCGTTTTAATGTACCAGAGGGAGTCCACAGGTGAATGTAGCCATCATCTGCCCCCGTCGCCAGAAATTGACCATCCGGGGTAAATTTGACCACTCGAATCGTCGCTTCATGTGCCTTAAATGTCGAGAGCAGCTTTCCGTCTCGATTCCACAATTTAAGCATCGTATCGACTCCCGCCGTGGCGATGGTTTGTCCATCAGGACTAATATCAACGGTGAGAACGGCTGCTTCATGTCCATCCAAACGGTTGCGCTGATGAATATTTAAGACTACTCGTTCTAAAATTGCATCGGCTTGAGATTGCACGACAGGATTCACCCGTTGCCAGCCCTTGAGTTGCTGTTTGCCACGAATGGCTTGTAATAAGGCTTCAAAGGGTTGATCTGAGGCAAATAAGGCTTCAGCGGTTTGGATAATGGCTTCGGCTTCTCGCACCGATGCCCGACGATATTGATACCAAGCAAAAATCCCTAATCCAGCCGCAATCACTAAGGCACCGCTCACCCCTGCTAATAACAGGCGCTGTCGTTTCAAACTGCGTTGCTGTTCTTGGTTGCGCTGATGTTCAATGGCTAGACGGGCTTCTACTTCCTGGAGACGGGCGGCTTCCGCTTTGGCTAGGCTTGTCTGGCGTTCTAAGGCTTGACTGGCGGATAGAAAACGGTAGTCTAAATCGCTGAGGCTTTGATTTTGCGCCCAGATGAGCATCTCTTGTAAGGCTTGTCCCCGTAATAACCAAGAGTCATCGCTACAGTTCGAGGCAACCCAGCCGTTTAAGGCTTGGGAGTAGGGACGTAATTGATTGAATTGGGCTTGAATCCAGTCCCGATTAAAGATGGTTTGATAAATTGGGTTTTTGACCTGTAATTTTCCCTTTCGTTTCGCCACTAATCCCGATAGTCGTAATTCCGTTTGTTCGGGACTGTCATCACTAATAATGCCGTCTTGGTCTAAAATCTGTTGATATAAGCCTAATAATCGTCCGGCGCGTTGTTCGTCATAGAGTAGGCGATTGCGAATGGTGCGAAGATGTTCGGGATTGTCTTGGGATTCCCAATGGTCAATAATCTGAGTTCTCACGATTTCTGCAATCCATTGGTTTTCTGTACCCGGAGGAAGACTCAGATTGGATTCGGTTGCCATTGTACTCAACTCAACTACCCGTTGACAGAGTTTTTGGGTTAATAAGGGTTGACCGCCACTCCAGTGGAGAATTGCGTTGAGAATTCCTTGGGGATTGGGTAGATAATCCGGGAAATATCGCAGCAGGGGATAGGCTTCTTCTAGGTGAAAATCATTTAAATCAATTGCCTGACCAATATTAAACGGGGTGCGAGTGCGATCGCGAATTAAATCCGATGGGGTAGCCACGCCAAATAATGCCCAAGTTAACCGTTGATAGGTGGCGTGATTCTGGCGTAATTCGTGACAATACCGAATAAAGCCAAAGAAATCATTCACCGGAAAGGATAAGCTGAGAATCGTATCAATTTCATCGACAAAGATAAAGAGTCGGGTTTGGG
>CAZNNK010001210.1:0-2058 GCA_964574085.1 uncultured Coleofasciculus sp. | reverse complement strand
CCAAAACCAGCGAACCTGACAAACCTTTCTACCTGGTTGAAGTTCAGTTTCAGCCAGATGCTGGCTTATACTACCGAATATTTGCCGAACTCTTCATCTTTTTAAGGCAATACCAGTCACCCCATCCTTGGCAAGTTGTCGTAATCTATCCCAACCGCCGTATTGAACCTCTCAGATTTGGTGCTGCTAACTGGATAACAATTAGCCAATGTATCCGTAGTACCTCGGTAAGGGCGCACGGATGATCCCCCTACCCCAATGTGTAATTCTCTAAGGATTTCACAGCCTGGTTGTAGGTTTCAGGGGAATCATATTGTTCTTCAAAAAATTCTCCGTCTTTATATCCAAATACGATCCCATTAGAAGCCACTCGCTTGAAGAAAAACTGATTATAGGTGTCTTGTATCGTTTCAAAATATCCCTGGATATAACCGTATAAATAACTGATCAATGCCTGGATGTCTTGCCGAGATAATTCTTCAGGAAACGGTTGATACATCAAGCTTAAGTCGTAGCTATCGTGAGGCTGTATTTGTTTACGGATTCCGAAATACAGAGAACCTCGGTTGTCGTAGATATCCAGCAAGTAATCAAACGTCTGTCCAGATTTACTGATTTCTAGGAAAAATGGGACGGTAAATGACCCTTTCCAATCATCAAAAAAACGACCACTCTCTCCGCAGATTGCTTCTAGGGTGACATAGATCTGGGCAAGATTTAAATCCTCGCCTTGTTGCCTTAAATACCGATAAAAGTTTTTCTCTCTGGTTCTCTAATTCCTTGATTAATCGCTCAGATGGGCGCGAAATGGGCGGATCTTGTTCCTGGAGAATTGTCTTCGAGTAGGGGTAACAATCAGCCAATAAGGTGGGCAATGCCCACCCTACCTTAATTATCGCGCCGCTGTCGGCATTCCCAAAATATCCTCAATCTTGGGCATCTCTTCCAACGGAATCACTCGTCCTTCATCCTCAAACCCAGCAATTTGATCAAAGTTCAAATAGCGATACAAATCACCAGCAAAGGGATTCAATTTCTCCGTCACAATCGCCGTATATTCCTCAACCGTGGGAATCCGTCCCAACAGCGCACAAACGGCGGCTAATTCCGCTGAACCGAGATAAACTCGCGCATCCTTGCCCATGCGATTGTTGAAATTCCGAGTTGATGTCGAAAAAACCGTCGCTTCATCTTCAACCCGCGCCTGGTTCCCCATACATAGCGAACATCCCGGCATTTCTGTCCGTGCATCTGCTTCCGCAAAGGTATCATAAATTCCTTCTTCCCGCAGTTGCTTTTCATCCATCCGGGTAGGCGGACAAATCCAGAGTCGCACTTTAACCTTTCCTGCCCCTTCTAAGACTTTGGCAGCGGCGCGGTAATGTCCAATATTGGTCATGCATGAACCAATGAACACTTCATCAATTTTATCTCCGGCACATTCGGACATTAATTTAACATTATCCGGGTCATTGGGGGCGGCGACAATCGGTTCTTTGATTTCGTTGAGATTGACTTCGATAATATCCGCATACTCGGCATTGGCATCCGCTGACATTAACTCCGGATTTGCCAACCATTGTTCCATTTTTGCCACCCGACGCATCAAAGTACGGGCATCTTGATAGCCTCGCGCTACCATGTTTGTCAATAGCACAATGTTGGAACGCAGATACTCGGAAATCGTTTCTTTGCCCAGTTTAATCGTTGATCCCGCACAAGACCGTTCGGCTGTGGCATCGGTGAGTTCAAAGGCTTGTTCGACTTTTAAGTCCGGTAAGCCTTCCATCTCCATAATCCGTCCGGAGAAGACGTTTTTCTTGTTCTCTTTCGCAACAGTTAATTTGCCTTGTTGAATCGCCACATAAGGAATCGCATTAACAATATCCCGCAGGGTGACACCGGGTTGCAATTCACCCGTAAACCGGACTAAGACGGATTCAGGCATATCTAAGGGCATGACGCCTAACGCTGCAGCAAAGGCGACTAACCCGGAACCAGCAGGGAAGGAAATCCCTAAGGGGAAACGGGTGTGGGAGTCGCCACCTGTTCCTACCG
>CAZNNK010001209.1:0-2061 GCA_964574085.1 uncultured Coleofasciculus sp. | reverse complement strand
TCGATATCATACCGTCGATGACCCGCAGGAGTTCTAATTGTTCGTATTTTTCCGTAGCATCTAGACTTTTGATCAGGTGTTCAGCTAGCATGGCTCTTAACCCTGGTGGCAGGGAGAGAGACGCTCCAAAAATTTCATCGTAGGTGGCATTGCTCATAGTCTGGCAAAAGCTGGCGTTTCTTTGCTGTACCGAGATATCCTCTCAATTGTAGCGGCGATCGCAGGTGGTCATTAAAATAATACGCTTGTTCTTTAAGGAATACCGAGTAATGTAACAAAGTATTACTTTCAGTAACAAAGTACAAAATATTAGGAGTTTAGGTCACTCTTAAACCTTAAGATACCTAGTAGTGTTAGCTGAAAAGTCAAAGCATCTATAATCCCAACTGTCAAAGGAGATTCTCCTCTGGGAAAAGTGGGCTATATTTGCACCTTCTGGCACGAGGCAAGTCAGACTTACTCAGGCGAGTTTAAATGATTTGTGAAAACAGAGGGGGCGAAAAAGGGTGATATTTAACAAACAACTGAGTTAAATTTAATTGGAGTTAAATTTAATTGGATATAGATAGAGTTCTATTAAGAACCAATCAAAATCTCTAAAAATGGCTGAGTCCTAGACTTAAATATGACAAATGATTGAGAAAATGAAGCAATGATTTTTATCAGAAGTATTATAACGATCAAGTAACTTTCTATGAACTATAAATGATACAGAAAACTCAACCGTTACACGTATCCCAATCTCAAATCAATCCGAGTCCAACGATGATGGCTATCATTGCCATATTTACCGCCATCGTTGCTTTATCCCTGGCGGCTATATTTATCCGATTGAGCGAACGAGAACTTGGTCCATTTGCCACCATCTTTAATCGCTTCTGGATTGCCTTTATTGTCTTATGGCTATTGAACCAGTCGAAAGCGCGATCGCAACAGGATGAACAATCGTCTATACCTCAGTCAGACTATACCATTCGCGATTGGATCATGTTGATCGCGGCTGGCGTTATGTTTTGGGGATGTTTGGCACTTTGGGCATGGTCTCTCACCCAAACAGGTGTTGCTAATTCCACCATCTTACATAACCTGACGCCCTTATTTACCACTCTGGGAGTATGGCTGATATTCGGTCAGCATTTTGATAGTCGATTCCTGATTGGTTTGGCAATGGCAATGGTAGGGGCAACTGCCCTAGGACTGGATGATCTACAAGTCGCAACCGATAACTTTGCTGGGGATATTGCCGCGTTGTTATCTGCCCTGTTTTCTGCCGCTAACTTGATGCTGATTGAAAAACTGCGTGCCAAGTGGGATGCCACAAATATTATTATGTGGTGCTGCTTAGTCGGAACAGTAGTAACGTTACCCGTAGTTCTGCTAACTGAAGACAGACTGTTCCCGATTTCGGGTTCAGGATGGTTATCGGTTATCGGTTTAGCGGTTGTCTGTCAAGTTGTTGGTCAAGGACTTCAGGCATATAGCCTCAAACGCTTGTCTTCTGGCTTAGTGGGTGTGTTCCTACTCCTTGATCCGGTACTAGCGGCTTTGGTGGCGTGGATTCTGTTTGCCGAACATTTAAGTCTGTTTAACGGATTCGCGTTTGCTGTGGTTTTACTCGGCATCTATATCGCCAAATCGAGTCACTACGCCTCCCAGGTTATGGAAAAGGACTCCCAACCCGCGCTTTGTGTCGCTGGGAAACCGTCTTGAACCCGTAATCCAGGGGATATCGGGGAGATGAGGGTAAATAACTGTAACTAAATCTTTGGACAGAGTAGAGACGCGCCATGGCGCGTCTCTACTTGAGGCTGGTGGGCATTGCCCACCCTACGGCATATCAATGGTTTTGGCACTCCCAAATTGCTTATTGAGCGTGCCATTCCAGTTAGGGTAAGATGAGTTATGAACAATAGTTACAAGGATTAAAGTTCTATGACGCCCTCATTAGCCAATTTTTTATGGAGTCTCGTTCTGGGTGGAGTGATTGTGGTGATTCCCGCCACCGTTGCCTTGATCTTTATCAGCCAGAAGGATAAAATCCAACGCTCTTAAGCTTGGGAT
>CAZNNK010001208.1:0-2063 GCA_964574085.1 uncultured Coleofasciculus sp. | reverse complement strand
TTACTACCAATTGTGACACGGAGGTGATCCTGCATCTGTATGAAGAATATGGTGTCGATTGCCTGAATTATCTCAATGGTCAGTTTGCGATCGCGATCTGGGATACTCGTCAGCGTCGCCTATTTTTGGCACGCGATCGCTTGGGGATTCGCCCGTTGTTTTATACTCTGTGCCAGGGTCAGTTAATCTTTGGTTCCGAAATCAAGACCATTCTGGCGCATCCCCTGGTTTGTGCTGCAATTGATCCCGCCGCACTGACGCAGGTGTTCACGTTTTGGACGGTGTTGACACCGCACACCATTTTCCAGGACATTTATAGCCTCTCCCCGGGTCATTATCTGCAGGTTCAGGATGGACAGTTAAACATCCAACCCTACTGGGAACTAGACTTTACCCCAGAGGAATCCCGGCGTACTCCCCAAGATTATCTGGATGAGTTTGAGCAACTGCTGATTGACTCCACGCTAATTCGCCTACGGGCTGATGTACCCGTTGGTGCTTACCTGAGTGGGGGATTGGATTCTTCGACAACAACGGCGATTATCCGTCAATACGCCCAGAACTCCTTAGAAACCTTCTCTATCGCCTTCTCAGATCCAGAGTTTGATGAGAGTGAGTTCCAACGACGCATGGCAGATATTTTGGGGACTCACCACCGGGTTGTTTATTGTACCCATACCGATATTAGCCGCCTGTTTCCAGAGGTAATCTGGCACACCGAAACTCCCACATTACGCACCGCACCCGCACCCATGTTTATGCTGTCTCGGTTAGTCCGGGATTCTAGTTTAAAGGTGGTGCTGACAGGTGAGGGTGCTGATGAATTCCTCGGTGGCTATGACATTTTCAAAGAAATGGCGATACGTCGATTCTGGGCGAAACAGCCGGATTCCCAATGGCGACCGTTATTATTGAAACGACTGTACCCGGAAATTTCCCGCTTGAGTCGTAGCAGTGAAGCCTTTGTCCAAGCGTTCTTTAAAAAAAATCTCACCGATACCGAATCGCCATTCTATTCCCATATCATCCGTTGGTCAAATATGGCTCGTCTCCAGCGTTTGCTGATGTCTAAACCAGAGGTTGGACTGCTAGAGTGGGCGGAACAATGGGTTCCCCTCCAGAGCAATTTTTCCAGTTGGTCTCCTTTAGCCCAAGCCCAATACCTGGAAATTGTTAGCTTTATGTCACCCTATTTGCTCTCCTCTCAAGGCGATCGCATGGCGATGGCGAATTCAGTGGAAGGGCGTTTCCCTTTTCTAGATTATCGAGTTGTGGAATTTTGCGATCGCCTGCCATCCAATGTGAAGCTGCGCGGCTTAACGGAGAAATGGCTGCTGCGACAATTGAGCCGTAAATTACTACCCCCCGATATTTGGCAGCGTCGTAAGCGTCCCTACCGCGCCCCGATTCACCGCAGTTTCTTTCACCAGGATACACCGGATTACGTCTGGGAGTTGTTGTCGGAAGATGCTGTACGCGCTAGTGGTTTATTTAATCCCTTAGCGGTTAATCAACTGGTTCGCAAAGCCCAAAGTGGATTACCCTTGGGTGAAGTGGATGATATGGCGATCGCTGGCGTTTTATCCACGCAGTTGGTTGATCAACAGTTCATCAAAGACTTCAATTCTCGGTTATCGACTTTGACGGCTTCAGACCGAGTCAAGGTTATTGATCGTACATTAGAGCCGATTCAGTGACGTACTCCTACAGTCAATCAAACAGTCAATCAAACATTCAATCAAAGATTGGACTGTAGGCTTCTCCTCTCCAAAAGGAGATTCGCGTTTTCTACTGAAGGGATCAGCACAGACTAGAGATTTAACCGGGGGTTCTGTTCTCTGGGGTTCAATTTCGACCCTATAGGCGGGCACATTTTCCCATTATAAAGTAAGTCTAATATGAAACCACTGCACTTGTCAATCGCTCAAATTCCAATTATTTTCCCCAAATACTCGGTTCTCTATCTCTTGTGAGATCTTGAAACCTGAACGTCGCTGGAATTGGAGGTTAGGGGAATTGGTTAATTAATGCGCGATCGCTTCTATCTCTTGGGCTGGTGTGGG
>CAZNNK010001207.1:0-2067 GCA_964574085.1 uncultured Coleofasciculus sp. | reverse complement strand
AATGTCTTACTCCGTTTATTAACCGGAGAGCCACCAGACTTTGCTCAACGATCACTGAGATTAGCAAAACGGGCTGAACGTGGAGAAGTGACACTCACACTTTCACCTAACTTTTCATGGGAAGTCCAGAAACCTGAGTCGGGGCGGGTTTAATCACATCTGGGTGCAACCGAAAACATAGTAGTGAAACCCGCCCCTACACACTCAACACTCACGTTGCGTTAGATAACTGGCATAGCTGAATCACTTGTTATAATATTAGTCTGCTAAATCCTATTTATCTGATTATATTTGCACCTCCCACCGTAGTTGTTGAAGTCAGAAGCACATTAAGCTGGCTGAGAGTTCAAGCTAAACAAATTGGATTAAAAGTAATTGGCAAAGTGGGGATGCTTTTATACCAAATCCGGGGAACGCTACCCCCGTTATAACCCAGTCCGCGCAGGCGGACTTTGGCAAGTGTAGCAGCGATTTTAATCGCCTCTTCAAAAGGCTAGGTGGCTGGGAAGATGAACCCCAAGTCGTTGGTGATATAATCGCAGAAATTATGAGCGATCGCGCCGCACACCTCTTGAATCAAAAGCGTTGACAAACTATCTGATTTATTGGTTTTCCGGCTGACTCTCCTTATCCTGATGAACAATCTGACGCAGATCCGTAAGTGGGGCTTCAGATGGTTCAAGTTTTAAATTATTTCGGCGATAGGTTTCTACAGCACTCTGTTCTTCTATATAAAATTCCAGATTTATTTTCAGTTTCACCTTTCCTTTTTTCCAGCGATCCGCACCTAGCTTGAGAATTTCACAATCGATTCCCTGGCTAAACCATTTCCCTGAGTCATTATCATCACCTGCGGGTTTCAGAATAGTTTCATCGATAGTCACTCCATTATGACTTAAACTATCGTTGAATTTCGCACCAATATCTGATGTCAAGGATTGATTTAAAGCTTTTTTCAATTTATGAACCTTGTATGTATCCTCTCCAAACGACAGAACATCATTATCCCCACACTCTAATAAATAAAATTTACCGTTCATCTTACTCTCCAGTTGTCGTTGGCAAAATTCTCACGATAACTATCGCAATGATAGACATGCGATACCACCCGATCGGATAGTATAGGTAGACAAAACTCCCTGGCTACCGACTGAACTCCCTGATTCAGTCGTTACCCATTATGCGCTTTCATCGCTTTAATGTCGCGAAGTTGACACTCTAAATTTCGTTGAATGCTCAGATCCTGTTACTTTAGACGACTACTCAGCGGTTGTCAATCATCCCCTAGATTCGCCAACCCCTAAAAGTATTTTTCTTCGGTAAAATAGCAAATAATTGCTGTGCCAAACTCTTCCATCCCACTATAGCTAGCCTGAATCAGTTGTGCAATACGGTGTACGATACACTGTACGGCGGAATCAAATAATAGGAGAAGACAACGATGAAAAAATATGTTTGCACCGTTTGCAACTACGAATATGATCCCGAACAAGGTGATCCCGATGGCGGTATCGAACCCGGAACCGCTTTTGAGGATATCCCGGATGACTGGGTATGTCCCGTCTGTGGGGCGGCTAAATCGGATTTTGAACCCTTAGAATAATCATAACCCTGAGTAATGCAAGCACCTTGTCTCTTAAAATTGTCGTTATCGGTGGGGGTGCGGCTGGTTTTTTCGGCGCGATCGCATCTGCATCCGCCCATCCTCACACCCAAGTCATCCTGCTGGAAGCCTCGAAAACGTCTTTAACTAAGGTGCGGATTTCTGGTGGGGGGCGCTGTAATGTCACCCATGCTTGTTTTGACCCCGCCCTTTTGGTACAAGCTTATCCCAGGGGGGGGAAAGCCTTGCGCGGGGCGTTTACGCGGTTTCAACCCAAAGATACGATCGCCTGGTTTGAAGCGCAGGGGGTACAGTTGAAAACCGAAGCGGATGGGCGGATGTTTCCGGTTACGGATACGTCGCAAACCATTGTGGATTGTCTCATCCATGGGGCTATAAGCGCAGGGGTTCAGATTCGCACCGCGACTCCAGTTAAATCCATTCGCTTGACTTCTGGGTTTCAA
>CAZNNK010001206.1:0-2071 GCA_964574085.1 uncultured Coleofasciculus sp. | reverse complement strand
GAAGCTGGGGAAGCTGGGGGAGCTGGGGAAGCTGGGGGAGCTGGGGAAGCTGGGGAAGATGGGGAAGCTGGGGAAGCTGGGGGAGCTGGGGGAGCTGGGGAAGATGAGGGAGAAGATTCCCAATCAACAATGAAAATGAACCATGAACCATGAAAAATCAACAAATAACAAATGACAAATGACGTAGCTTGCTTGGCGCTTCGCGAGTTCTCAGCAGCTAACTTTTATTGTCCCTACCTAGGGCTTGCTGCACAACCCTCCAACCCTTATCTATCAAGAGTTATACCAAGTTGCAGTCTAATGTAGAACTTTCTTTTTCCCGAATCTCCCCCTCACCCCCTCACCCCATCTCCCCAATACTTATTCAGTAAGCCCTACCGACTTAATGCTAAGTCCAGTCATCTTGGCTCTCGACAGACTTGGGTTGCTTGTAAACGTGACCCTGGCTGTGGATTTGACGGGTTAACTCAAATAACTGTTCTTCTGTTAAATTCCACTGATGGAGAATCCGTTCCAGTCCCTGTTGAATCTCTCTAGCGCCAGGAAACCGAGAATAGCGAATCCGTAGTCGCGCCAATTCTGTCAACTGGTAATCTGTCGGATCTGCTTTGATTTCCAAGAGACGATCGACTAGGGCGTGATCGCTCTTTTCTTGGGGATGGTTTTGATCTTTGTTTTCTAAGACTGATGACATAATCGTACTTGACTTTTTTACCGTTATTCTTTATGTATCCGTTTTAAGCTTCCCGCAAATGTTACAGAATTTGAAGTTCTGTAACTTAATGGTCAAACAGATGAGAGGGCTGCGGTAAACTAAGCCTTAATCCATCGTCTGTCTTACTGCGATTGGCGAAAATACTCCTGTCATAATCGTTGATTAGACGGTGAGAGCGATCGCCCGTGTGTGAGCAGATCTATCTGCAATAATAGATTGCGTACTGTCACAGAACCTACCGTTAACCTGAATCAGGATAATGGGGACTTGTCAAAAGTTGGGGCTGTGATTCGTTTACCGGAGAGATCGGGTAAACGGTATGCGGTTTTGAATCCCTGACTATCCCGCATCCGGGTTAGCCTAGGGAGGAACTCTAAATCAATCACTGATAACTCTCGTTTGGAGTCGTTATTCTATGTCTCATAGCGTCAAAATTTACGACACTTGCATTGGTTGCACCCAATGTGTGCGGGCTTGTCCCCTGGATGTATTGGAGATGGTACCCTGGGATGGCTGTAAAGCTGGTCAGATTGCCTCCTCTCCACGTACCGAAGATTGCATCGGGTGCAAGCGCTGCGAAACCGCTTGTCCGACCGATTTCTTAAGCGTTCGGGTTTATCTTGGCGCTGAAACCACCCGCAGTATGGGTCTTGCCTACTAAGGGTATCTTGAGACCAATCTATATCATTGTATTGTAGGGATACGGCGGCATTGCTGTTCAAGCTGTGGCTTGCAGGGTAAAGCGGCTGTGTCCTTACCAGAAATTGCCAAGTTTTCAGTAAATTGAGATACAAAAAGGCAAATTGAGAAGGGACACGATCTGCCGTGTCCCTTCGACATACGTGGTTCAACGGTCAAGTCTGTGTAAGTCCTGGTAACGATTCTTGATGTTCCCACGGTTGCCCTCTAGCCTGTATCGAATAAGATGTTGAAGGCATCATGTTTGAGGAGTGAGCGGTTCAATGTGTGGAATCGTTGGTTATATCGGCACGCAACCAGCAATAGATATTTTAATGGCAGGGTTAGAACGACTCGAATATCGAGGCTATGATTCGGCGGGAATTGCCACCGTCTGGGAAGGGAAAATTGATTGCACTCGCGCTAAAGGCAAACTCTATAACTTACGGGAAAAACTGGAACGCACCGATAACCAAGCCAGACTCGGTATTGGACATACCCGTTGGGCAACTCACGGGAAACCCGAAGAATATAATGCTCACCCCCATACCGACACCCATCAGCGCGTGGCGGTGGTGCAAAATGGCATCGTAGAAAACTATCGGGAATTACGGGAAGACTTGAAACAACGGGGACATGAATTCCGTTCTGATACCGATACCGAAGTGATTCCCCACC
>CAZNNK010001205.1:0-2077 GCA_964574085.1 uncultured Coleofasciculus sp. | reverse complement strand
GTTCAAAGTGTGGTCATATCCACACAAAATTAGGAGGCAACAAACAATTTGTTTGTCCCTCCTGTGGTCACGGGATTGGGCGTGATATCAATGGCGCTTTCAACATTTTGTTGAAGGCTTTGAGAGATACCTCCACATCTGGCGTGATAGCATCATTTCAGATTGTGCCATACTCAGATTTTTCTAGTAATTGCTAGATTTTTCCGGGTTAAATGTATCTGACACTCTAGATTCTCATGGTTGATCCGATCGCATCCTCTCGTACCCACCAAGCTGAACCCTCCCTCCCGCCGTCTTGGAACTATGAGGCGACAGTGGCTCAGGTTGAGACGATTATTGAGCAAATCGAACGGGGGGAACTGGAGTTAGCCGAGGTATTTGACCAATTTGCCTCAGCGGTAGAGTATTTGCGTCAATGTGAAGCGTTTTTGCAACAGCGACAACAGCAAATGGATGTGTTGATTGAAACATTAACCGATGAATCAGATTCCCCAATTTGATTTCTAATTACCATTGTCACGGTTTAATTCAACACTCTTTCCTGTTCCCTGTTCCCTATGCTGATTCAGGATTAAGCAACCAGGAGGGATGGACTAACAATTCCGCCGCCGATCGCTTTTCTACCATCTCGCGGGTAATGGCGCAACGGGTAATGTCTTGGCGCGAGGGAATCTCATACATGACTTCTAACATCACCTCTTCTAAAATTCCCCGCAACGCCCTAGCCCCGGTTTTGCGGCGAAAGGCTTCTTGGGCGATCGCGCGTAGGGCTTCGGGGTGAAACTCCAGACGCACGTTATCCATGTTCAGGAGTTTTTGGTACTGTTTCACTAAGGCGTTACGGGGTTGGGTTAAGATTGCCACTAAGGAGTCTTCATCCAAGGCTTCTACGGCGGTAATCACTGGTAACCGCCCAATGATTTCTGGAATCACACCAAATTTGATCAAGTCGTCTGATTCCAAGTGTTTAGACAATTCCGCTGAAGACAGTTGGCGCGATCGCGTTTCATTCGGTTGAATAAACCCCATCGAACCTTTCCCTAAACGTTGCTCAATAATTTGCTCTAACCCAACAAATGCCCCGCCACAAATAAACAGAATATTACTTGTATCCAGTTGAATGAACTCTTGATAAGGATGCTTGCGCCCGCCTTGCGGCGGTACATTGACCACCGTTCCTTCCAAAATTTTCAGTAAGGCTTGCTGAACGCCCTCCCCAGAAACATCCCGCGTCATTGAGGACTTTTCACTCTGGCGAGTAATTTTATCAATTTCATCAATATAAACAATACCTTGTTCGGCAGCTTCTATATCGAAGTCCGCCATTTGTAACAGTCGCAGCAGGATATTCTCCACATCATCTCCCACATAACCCGCTTCTGTCAGCGTTGTTGCATCCGCGATCGCAAAGGGAACCTGTAATAGCTGGGCGAGAGTTTGAGCTAAAAGGGTTTTACCGCAACCCGTCGGACCAATTAATAAAATGTTGGACTTTTGCAGGGTAATGCTGTCATCAAGTCCAGTAGCATCATAATCATCCTGAGCCAGCTTCAGCCGCTTGTAATGATTATAAACCGCAACAGAGAGGACTTTTTTGGCTTGGTCTTGACCAATCACATACTTGTCCAGGGCTTGTTTAATTTCAACAGGCTTGAGCAAGTGATACTGGGGGCGACGGGGGGAATAGTCGGGTTGTCGGTAAGGGGATTCAGGGGTTAAGGGGGGATAATGTGGACTTTCTGAGTGAGAGGTCAGCAATTCTTCCTCTAAAATTTGGTTGCACAGTTCCACACATTCATCACAGATGTAGACACTAGGACCGGCAATCAACTTACTCACCTGTTCTGAGGATTTACCACAAAACGAACATCTTAAATAAGAATCGTATTTGGACATATCAAAATCTGAGCTGTTGGGTTCAGTGACAGCAATCTGGCTTAAGGGAAAAGTTCGGCGATCCAAACCGCTCTACTTCAATTGTAGTTTCCAGCGATCGCAAAAGGGGAGCTGCAGGTGAGGGGAAGATGGGGGAGATGGGGGAGATGGGGAAGATGGGGAAGATGGGGGAGATGGGGAA
>CAZNNK010001204.1:0-2086 GCA_964574085.1 uncultured Coleofasciculus sp. | reverse complement strand
TATTGCTTGGGTTTTCCGCTTAAGTTGACACATAAGCACGTCGGTGCGCCCCTACATCTTATGTGTAATAGATAGTTTCGTTTAACAAGAATCTCGCCAATTGTACCCATGGCAATTACTCACCCCGATCCTGGGATTGGCAGTTTTCGGCAAGGGCAATGACAGGATTGCGCCATAGCGTTGTCTAATTCTGACCATTAACTTGGCACAAACTGTGAATGCATCGCTTCGTTTCTTTCCGTATCGTATTAATTAAAGAGCAAATTTTTAGCCATTCCCAGGAGAAACTAAGCCAATGCAACTCTGTTATCGTGGCGTTCCTTACCAGAAAAATCAAACAGCAATTCCTAGCACTGAATCCGCAACAATTGGCAACTATCGAGGGAAGTCTTGGCACAAACCTATCCTGAAAAACGCCCTTTCCGTGGCAGGATTTCGACAACTTAAGTATCGCGGTATCTCTTATATTAGCCCTGTCTGGGGCTTGAAATCCACGCCTTTACCCTTCAACCCTAAACCAAAACAAGGGGTTCAAAGTCGCACATCATCTCGATGATATAGCAGTAGATATATCGATTAGGACAAGTTGTTCCAGACGTTCCGGCGGAACGTCTCTACGATCCGGATGTGTCCTAACCGCTATGGCGATTGCTATAGCTGCTACCCATCCCTAATTTAAATCGTCCTAAATTAAAGAACAGGATCAGGTTTCTAATGAAAACCATTCTAATCATTGAAAATGACACCCAAACCCGAACTATTGTTAGAGAATTTACGGCTCACACCCCTTCATCAACCAACCATTCACTTGTCTTTCCCTCCATTCCCCAACTCAGTGAATGCTTTAACTTTATCGAAGCCAATTATCACCAACAAATAAGCCTGCGCGATGTCGCCCAAGCCGTGGGTTACTCCCCCGCTTACTTAACCGACTTAGTGCGACGCCAGACGGGACAATCGGTATGTCGCTGGATTATTCAGCGGCGCATGGCAGAAGCCCGTCGCTTACTCCTCGTCACCAGTCAATCCGTACAAGCGATCGCAGAAGCTGTAGGCTATTTCGATACTAGCTATTTTATTCGACAGTTTCGCCAACTTAACGGCATACCACCCCAAGCCTGGAGAAAAGCGCATCAATCCCATGGCAAACCCTATCAACTTACTTCTGATTAGGTTTTAGACGTTCAATAGTTTACCCTTAATTCATTGCTCTACCATGGAAAACTCAAAACGACTTCATGCTTCAGGGATTACACCCAATCCCTCCCTAGCCAAATCTCATCGCTTGGTTGTCAGCGACACCCCTAGTAATCATGACAGCCCCCCACAAAATCAGATATCATTACCAGCAAAGCTTCAGTGTCCCCAAGGATGGTGTTTCAGTGGCAAAAAAGCCTGGACAACCCAACTCGCGATCGCAACGACTATTCTCTGTCTTGTCCCCCTATTCGGAGTAACCCGTAATACTTGGGCGCAAGAACCAACAAAGGCGGAAATTGCATCAGAAATTGAAAACTTAAAAAAAGCGGATGAATTTCTGGTTGAGGACGCTGTTGATGCGTTAAGAAAACTTGGTTCACCGGCGATTCCCCAACTCATTGAAGCCTTACAGTCAGAGAATTTGCAAGTTCGTCAAGGTGCCGTTAATGCCCTGGGAAGAATTGGAAAAGCAGCTATCCCGGATCTACTCGAAGGGTTAAAATCAGACAAAGAGCAAGTCCGTTGGAGTGCCGCGAATGGGTTAGGGAATATCGGTTCTCAGGCTCAAGATGCTGTTCCTGACTTAATCGTAGTGCTTAAAGACCCAGAGCCACGAGTTCGCAGCAGTGCCGCTGATGCGCTGGGGAGTATCGGTCATGACGCTCAAGATGCTATTCCCGATTTGATAGAAACCCTCCAAGATACAGATGCACGAGTACGCAGCAGTGCCGCTTCAGCACTGGGCAATATCGGTCATGATGCCAAAGACGCGGTTCCTGATTTGATCAAAGCTCTCCAAGATACAGATGCACGAGTACGCAGCAGTGCCGCTTATGGGTTAGGGGGCATTGGTGTTGATGCGAAAGAGGCGGTTCCTGATTTGAGG
>CAZNNK010001203.1:0-2087 GCA_964574085.1 uncultured Coleofasciculus sp. | reverse complement strand
GCATGTTTATTTACCAGTAGTGGTGCCGCCGCGCGACAGTTTCGGTATGAAGCCGAAGCGGGGAATATTGGCATTAATATTGGCGTAGCTGCACCGATGGCATTCTTTCCCTTTAGTGGTTGGAAAAATAGTTTTTATGGGGATTTACATGGACAGGGGCGACAGGCTGTGGAGTTTTTTACGCAAACCAAAGTGGTGGTAGAACGCTGGTTTAAAGATTGGTCACGTCAGTTCTAAGTAATGAGAACTTTTTACCTAAAAACGTTTGATGAAAACATATTTTTATCCAATTATCCAATGCTAAACTAATATTAAATAGGGTAATGTTATTATCACAATTTCAATGCATGACAGCTTAGTGATGAAATAACATCAATTGCACCAGATGGAGTAACGGTACTTGCAAGTGACTGGTTATTAGGACAGGTGCATCTTCTGCGGTTGGAGGGTTTGAGGGGTTGAGAAACCGGGTTTCTGGGTTGTAGGTGGCAAGGGGGGTTCTGGAAGTGTGGGAAGGGCTAATGACTTTGAGGAACAATGACCAATACCACAGAACTCGATAAAATAGTAGCAGTATCCAACACAGGGCCTCTGGTGTCAGCCTTTCAATGTGGTCGGATTGATTTACTCAAGCGATACTTTTCACTTATTTATATTACCACATCTGAGGTACAAGAACTAGATGTTCATGGGTGGCTCGATGAAATTAATCAACTCATTCGTGAGGGATTTGTGGTGGTTGCCGACTTAACCGATTCCGAAAAACAACAAGCAGAATCTGTGGCAAAACGGATTGCCCGATCGCACAAATCTCCCCGTTCAGACTGGCGTGATGATTTGGCTGAAGCAGAAGCCATGATTCTGATGCAAAATCGCCCCGATATGAATGCTGCGATTATTCTTTTAGATGAGAAAGCAGCCCGTAAAATTGCCGGGGAAATGGGGTTAAAAATCACTGGATTTCCTGGAATTTTAGGACGGGCTGGACTAGACGGAATCTTAACCAAAGATGACATTAGACACCACCTCAAAATCTGCCAGCAACAAGGCACTTATTACAGCGATCAATTAATTGAAACCCTTGCAGAAACTTACGGAAGGTAAACCATGACGAAACAAGTTCCCGAACCTAATGCTGAGTTACTATCGGCTGACGATATTCATCAAGATGTGATGACGCTAACAACCGCTTTAGAACAACGCCATGCTGAACGCAAAGCCTATCAGATTTTATCCCGTCCAGATATCCGTAATTTGCTCGATCGCATCCTAGCCAGTGGAATTTGTACCACAGAAGAGGAAGCCATAGAACGCGCCCTGACCATCTTGATAACTGAAAGTTAATAAAGCACCATGTTCCAGACGCGCCATGGCGCGTCTGGAACATAAATGATGTGTCCTAACCGCTATGGCGATTGCTATATCAATGCCGCTAGTTCTTGAATGTTGGGGCATTTGACCAACTGTGAGTTGTCAATAATCTGTAGCAAAATCTATCTCTCTTTCAGGTTATCCAGGATAACTGAAACCATAATGCGGGTTCCTTTTTGGCGATTCATCTTCAACTATACTCAAAAGAGTTAGTTGGGAAGGATGTCAATTGATGTCAAACATTTACGTACTTGCGCCAAATGATTGGTTGGGGATAGGACTTAGACTCGGTACTGCCTTACTCGTAGGAGGAATTATCGGCTTTGAACGTGAAATTAAAGATAAACCCGCCGGATTTAGAACCCATATCCTAGTTAGCTTTGGTTCTGCATTCTTTGCCTTGATACCCATATTAATTGGTGTTGCTGAACAAAGCGCAGACGCACTTCCTCGCGTGATTCAAGGCATTATCGGTGGCGTAGGATTTTTAGGTGCAGGAGTAATCGTACAAGAATCTCAGCCGCAGCGACAAGGATATAGAATTCGGGGACTGACTACGGCGGCGGCGGTTTGGGTGTCATCAGCGTTGGGCGTTGCGGCGGGGTGTGGGTTATGGGGTTTGAGTTTAATTTCTGCTCTATTTATTTTACTGGTTTTGAGACTGTTTAAAAAAATTGAGCCGAGTAGCTAAAGTGTTGATTGCGTCAGAACAGTTG
>CAZNNK010001202.1:0-2093 GCA_964574085.1 uncultured Coleofasciculus sp. | reverse complement strand
GGCATCGGGAGAGCGAGTTGCACCATTGGGTAAAATGAAGCCAGTTGAGGAGTCAAAGGCTTCACCCAAATCCTCATTTTCTTCGTACCAGCGATCAAGTTGTCCAGTGAGGCTGCGGTTGCGCCTCCCAGTTTCCCAGCCTGTTGGTGGGTTCACAATTAACTCTCCTTTGGCACTTCTTTCCAGTCTCAAGTCGCGGTTGGCTGCGGCTAAAGCAGCAAACTGTTCCTGGGTGACGTACAGCCCAATCGCTTTGGGCAATTCAATCGATAGGGTTTCAGTTTCTCGACTAGCAGGTGTCTGTACCATCTTTACCTCTTACGCGCTGTGTGCGGATGTCACTCGTTGTAAAGCACTCAAACTCACCTCCGCAACTAATGCCAATATTGCCACCGGAATGGCACCCACTAATAAAATACTTTGATCATAAAGCGCAAACCCCAACACAATAAAACTACCCAATCCCCCCGCGCCAATAAAAGCAGCCAAAGTCGCACTGGCAATCACCTCGACTGTTGCGGTTTTAACCCCAGCAATGATGACGGGTAAGACTAACGGGATTTCGATTTGCCGTAGAATTTGCCGGGGAGACATCCCCATCCCTTTGGCGGCTTCGATGATGCTGGGTTCAATATTGCGAAAGGCGACATCTGTGCTGATCAAAATCGGTGGTAGTGCTAAAAGTGTCAACGCTACCGCCGCCGATTTGAAACTTAGCCCCAAATAAGGAATGGCGACGAATAAAATCGCTAAACTGGGAATGACTCGTAAGCCATTGACCGTATTAATTAAGACCGTGGAGGCGGTTCGCGATCGCGCACTCAGCAGCCCTAGTGGTAAACCTAGCAATAAGCTGATTGCCAATGGCACAAACACCAATAGCAAATGTTGCCCTAGGGCTTCCCTAAAGTTGTCTTGATGACTGGCAATATAATTTAGGACTTCGGTAAATTTTTGAAACATTTGAGTTTTTCAGCTATTAACGTTTATCATACAGTAATTCTGCATGTGCCAGTGGCTGTAGCGATTGGGCTATCTACCCCAGTGTTTATCTCTACAACCCTGATTTTGCTTGGTTTCCATGTTGTCATACCAAGTTTTTGATCGTCTCCTGCACTATAGACCTTACGCTTACGAAATTCGGATAAATCTTGGGCAAGGAACTAAGATGTTCCGACGTTGGCGTTTCAGCAGGATGTCTATATAAATTGTCAGGCATCTGTTGACATTTTGCTAGTCATTGTCAATTGTCGGAGTCAACTCATGAGTATACAAGTCATTGTTTTTGATTTTGATGGTACTTTAGCGGATACCTTCAACGCGATCATCCGGATTGCGAATCGTTTAGCGGACGACTTTGGATATAAACCGCTGATGCCATCGGACATTGATAAAATTAGAAATCTAAGCGCTCGTCAGATTATTCAAGAATCAGGTGTTCCATTATTTAAAATTCCTTTTTTACTCAAGCGCATTCAATCAGAATTATATCAGGATATTGAATTTTTACATCCTGTTGCCGGAATTGCTGATTTGTTAAATGATTTAAAAAAACAAGGGAAAGTAATCGGTATTTTAACGTCAAACAGCGAAGAGAATGTTAAAAAATTTTTAAGGATACATGGCTTATACAATTTCTTTAGTTTTATTTATTCAGAACCTTCAATTTTTGGAAAATCACGCGCATTAAAAAGACTCATAGACCACAAAAATTTTTCCACACAATCCCTTATGTACATAGGAGATGAGACACGCGATATCGCTGCATCAAAGAAAATTAACATAAAGGTGATAGCTGTAAGTTGGGGGTTTAACTCCTCAAATGCATTAATCAACTATAATCCTGACTTTTTAGTCAACCATCCTCGTGAAGTATTGAACGTTATCGCCACATTGAATTAGTTTCATATTCTATAAGTGGGTGGACACAATTAAAGTTAACAGTTGAGATTAGGGAACTCTTAACAGGTAACAGGGAATAGGGAATAGGGAATAGGGAATAGGGAATAGAAATTTTGTCTCCCAGCTTCCCCAGCTCCCCCAGCTTCCCCAGCTTCCCCAGCTCCCCCAGCTTCCCCAGCTCCCCCAGCTCC
>CAZNNK010001201.1:0-2097 GCA_964574085.1 uncultured Coleofasciculus sp. | reverse complement strand
GCGTAACCTACCGCAGGCGATCGCTAATCTTGTCGGGTGCATCACTACTCTACAATAAGGGGAGAATTAAAAATACCAAGAGTCCAATAAAATGGTTCAAAGAGCCAACGTGCCAAATTGGGATGCTCCCGACGGTAATTAATACTTCGCCACTAATTTTTTTGAGTAAGGCTGGGTATCTTGAGTTGTTGCGGGTGCTGAGTGCTGAGATTGTTGTGCCGATAGCAGTTCGAGATGAAATCTATGCTTATGGTCTAGATGATGTAACAGCAAGAGCTTTAAGGGAAACCGACTGGCTAGTGGTGCGGCAAACGCCAGAAATTCCTACGATTATTCAAAATTGGGATTTGGGGAAAGGGGAATCTGAGGTTTTGGCTTGGGGCTACAGCGAAAAAGGTATAGAGATTATTGTGGATGATCTAGCAGGGCGGCGTTGTGCTTTAGCTTTAGGAATTCCAGTGCGGGGTACGTTGGGTTTGGTGTTGGTGGCGAAAAAACGAGGGGTGATTCCTCAAGCTCGTCCTGTTTTGGAAACGTTAAGGCTAACAGGAATGTATTTGTCTGATGCGGTGATGAATAGGGCTTTAGCAAAGGTAGGAGAGTAATTTTATGAATTGGCATCGTACAACCCTTCAAACGTACAAATTCAACCAAATTTCCTGATCAGAACGCACCATCCATATTAGTTTGTAACTGGCAATTATTATTCACACCCTTTATCCAGTACGATCGCCTAATTTTGTCGGGTGGGCAAATTATGCACGTTTCTTGAGAGACAGCCTAGACGAATCTCAATGGGGGAACGTCTGAACTAGCTGGCGTTACCTGACCAATAATGTGACTCTGTTGATATCCTAATTCTTGCAGAACCTGTACACAATTCGCTGCTTGATCCCCAGGAATCGTCGCCAATAACCCCCCAGAGGTTTGCGGATCAAAAAGTACCGGATAATTAGCGCGATCGCACAGTTGTTCCTGATTGCTGATAAACCTTGCCGCTTGTACATTTTGGGGATACAGAAAAAGCGCCTAATTTTGTCGGGTGGGGAAATTCTGATAATTTGACGATTTCATCAAAAATTATGTCCAGAAAGCCCACTATACTCCTACCCCTCCCTCTAAGCTGTTCGGCATTTAAACCTTAATGTCAATAATGATGAAATCCTTGCCGTAGTGCGAGCATCTTGCTCGCTGCATTGAGCATCTTGCTCGCTACTAATACCCAATTTCAATGCATGACAGCTTACAAGCCAACATATCAAGACCGACGGCTACACATATCCTCAAGTAAAGTTTGATGTCGATTTAGAGGAATGATCGCCTTTTTCTTGTACTATGGTGCAAAATCTTTCTCAGCAAGACTTAATTCCCCGAAAATCGACGCCTGAATTGGGAAAGGATGAGCGTCGGCAGGCAACCGAGGTGGCATCATGTATAAACCCGTACAAAAGAAAAATTCTTCTTGGACTCCCTCAACGGTACAGAAAAAGGGGAAGAGTCCATCTAAACTGGGACATTTTTCGATTCAACCCAAGTCAAACCCGACACCTGCCCCATCCCAGGAAATAGGGGAATACTCCAGAGCCTCAGCGGATAGACTTACCGCCAATGTGATGCGAGGAATCCAAGCTAAGGCACAGGAGGAAGCCGAAGGGTCAACATTACAACCTAAATTTGAATCGCCATGGGCACCAACGTTTGAGCCACCCCCACCCTTACCAGAAAGTCCAGCTTCCAAATTAAAAGGTGCTTTTGCCCCTGTCTCAAAAAACCCAATTCAACGGCAATGTACTGAGTGTGCCAAAGAAGAGAAAGAACAGGTGGGGGAAGAAAAGAAAGACTTAGAGGAAATTGGCATTCAAACCAAGTTGACTGTAGGAGCGCCTGGAGATGCTTACGAGCAAGAAGCTGACCGAGTAGCGTCTCAGGTGATGTTAATGTCAGCGCCTCCTGATAGTTCAGCATCCGTTCAGCGTCAATTAGACACCAATCACCCCCATCACCCCCATCAGATCTGGAAAAGAGCGCAATCCATTACACCTGTGGTGCACAGGCAAATTGATCCGCGTGTGCAAATGCGCCAGATGATACAACGGG
>CAZNNK010001200.1:0-2102 GCA_964574085.1 uncultured Coleofasciculus sp. | reverse complement strand
CTTGAGAGGGCGTCTGGCTTGGCAGTCGATTCAAGCCGGAGATACGAACTATAATATCAGCGATGTGCGACGGTATTGGGAAACGGCGGTTAAAGCCCAACCTGACTCGGCTAACTATCATAACGCTCTCGGCTTTGCTTATTACGCGGAAGGGGATTTCGAGCGAGCTAACAATGCCTGGTTAGATGCTCTCACCTTAATCGAACAAGAGCAAATTGATGCAGATGTGGCGGGAAATGGGGCGAAGAAAGAAGCGTTAACAGCGTATGCGGGATTAGCCTTAGGATTCTGGAAATCTGCTCAACCACAGCCAGCCGAAAAGCGCACCAATCTTTTAAATGAATCGTTGAAACTGCGGCAAAAAGTTCTCCAAGATGACCCGGTGAATTTCCAACCCGACGCCCTGAGTCAGAATTGGCTTTGGTCTGAGCAGGCGATTCAAGATTGGCGATCGCTTTTAGGAGAAAGCTAGTACAAGAAAATTACTTGACAACGCTGATAGCGTGATCATCGTTCAGCGTTCCACTGAGCTATTTGTTCCGCCGACCACTGATATTGTGGAAATAATCTCCCTCGCCGCAGGATACGAGTACTTTTTGCTTCAGTCATCGTTTGTCCTCCTGTTTGGTACAGCCTCGGGTTTCTCATTATGACTAATTTGTACAGCTCCTGCTTCCGGAAAAACGGGTACGCGATCGCATGTTCCCATATCGCCTTAATCTATTAGAGGAAAGGTATCAAGGGAAAACGGTAACCATGACAAAAGTGATCGTGATTACGGGTGTCAGTCGGGGTTTAGGTCGAGCAATGACTGAGGGATTTATCGCCCAAGGACATACCGTTCTGGGTTGCGCTCGAAACGAGACAGCAATCAAGGATCTCAATCAAGCCTTTGGTCCCCCCCATAATTTTACCGTGGTCGATATTGCCGATGAAGATCAGGTCATGGCTTGGGCAAAACTCCTCAACGAGTACAGTCCGCCGGATCTGCTGATTAATAATGCCGCAATTATCAATGAATTAGCGCCCCTGTGGAAAATTCCCAGCCAAGATTTTTCTGATCTGATTGATGTCAATATCAAGGGAGTTGCTAATGTGATTCGCCATTTTATCCCAGCCATGATTGACCGAGGAAGCGGTATAATTGTCAGTCTGAGTTCGGGGTGGGGGCGCTCAACGGCTCCCCAAGTTTCATCCTACTGTACCTCTAAATGGGCAATTGAAGGGATGACGCGATCGCTAGCTCAAGAATTGCCCAAAGGAATGGCAGCGATTCCCCTGAGTCCTGGTATTATCCATACCGATATGCTGGAAGTTTGCTATGGCGAAGCGGCGGCGTCTTATACAGCTATCCAAGATTGGGTTAAAAAAGCGGTTCCCTTCTTGCTGCAATTGACTCCTGCTGATAATGGTCAACCCCTGACTGTCCCGGCATGATATAATCAGAAGTTCGACTCTGCCTGTGAGGCGAGACCGCAATTATCTCGCTTCAACCTAAAAACAGCAGATAGCACAGAAAAGCAAGAGCTATACAAAGTTTCACAAAGAAAGGCTTGGGAAATCCTGCTGAAATCAGCTAAAATCGACTAATCATGCCAAATATTTGATAGTACGACGAAAGCAAAAAGGCGAGATTTTCAAACTTAAGCTATGGGGAAATTACCGTTCAAGGCAAAGCCCTGGACTCTCAACCAGGGTTTAGTACAGCATCAAGAATCAGGGAGGATTAAAAAGTAGTGGACAACGTTTATAAACGCCACTCTTATAAGGCAAACTTTGATCAAGCCGAACGTTACCATACCCATTGGGATGAATATTTAATTATTCCAATATGGGAGAAAAAAACAGGGCGTTGGACAGTAACGTGGCTCGAATCAGAACAGTTGCTTGAACCGACCATTATTGATCCCTTTGGTGGTTTTGATTTCCCCACAGCTCAAGCGGCGATATCAGCGGCAAAATCCCTCATTGATCATTGTTCAGATGTGGCAGCTCGCAATGCTATGGAAGATAGACTGATAGAAATTTTAGAAGGGAAGGGATAAGAGAGATGGGGAAGATGGGGAAGATGGGGAAGATGGGGAAGATGGGGAAGATGGGGA
>CAZNNK010001199.1:0-2108 GCA_964574085.1 uncultured Coleofasciculus sp. | reverse complement strand
CCCCTACAGAGTCCCTAAACCCGCCCCTACAGAGTCCCTAAACCCGCCCCTACAGTTCCTGAATCGTTCCTGAATCCGTCCCTACATGGGCTAAACCTGCTCCTACCAACGAATGTATAAGGACGTTTCGCTGGAATGTCTCTACATAACCGCTAACTTTTACCAATGCCAAATTTGATCGTAGTTACCAAATAACCCTGGCAAATCCTGACTCGTAACTTTAGTCACGCCGTTAATCATTTTCCCTTCAGGAATCCCACGAGATTTGAAATCATCTGCCACGATATAAACCGTAATTCCCTTCTCTATCGCCCGCTGCAAATCTTGCTCCAGTTTAGGCGGCTGGGTTTGTGGTTTATTCCCAAATACTAATCCAGACGCATCTTGCCCACTCACGGCATAATTTACCGCATTTCCTCTCAGTAGAATATCTAACTCCGCACCAGCGCCTTTCATCGCTTGAGAAATCCAAACCGATGGATCATCTTGTTCTTCAATCGTGCAGCGATAGGCAGATTCAATCACTTGTAGCGCTTTCATTTTACTGTCCTAAATCTTTCCTATTTCGTGCCAATAATTAACGTGCCATCCGACTCACTCGCCCATTGCCATAAATCACTAGGTTTACCACGACGACAGCCGGGAATCGTATCGTTTACTCCTCGCTCATCCACACAAAGCCCGCAATTAATCCAATCTAATTGACACCCTTTTTCTTTTGCTTTTTCCTGGAGTGCAGCAATCCAATCTTTGGTTAAAGGATGATCTTCTTCCTCCACACTTCTCCCATGAACCGCATTCGCATGGGGTTTTTGATGAGCAAAGGCTAGAGAGACTGCCCCTTCATAAGCAAAAACATTCACATTATATCCCCGATCAAGCGCCTCATGAATCATCCGGAACGCTGTGGTTGTCCTTGCTTGTTCAAAAGGACCATCCATAATGGAAAATGTTAAGGTTTTGGTACTCATTTTTTTCGCTTATTTTACGTTACAGCCAAATAGTTTTTTGTCCTTCTGCCATGGCATCAACCACAGCCGCAATGCTAGCCACTTGCACGCCATCGCCCAATTCGGTCTCTGAGATACCGCGTTCTCTCAGGGAAAAATCATCTGCCAATATGTTGACAGTGTTGAGATTGGCTACACCATTTGCTGCCGCAGCACGAGCGGCTAATACACCATTTTCCACCAGGAACAAGGTGGTGTCATTTCCAGCATTGGCTAAATCTGATGCCAACTGATAATTTTGAGTCACTTGAGTTGAATCAAAGGAACTCCTTGATTCAATTAAAAAATACTTTGCCATTCTGTTTGGCTCTCCAACCGATTGAATTAGTCAAATCAGCAATAATAATGCTAGGACTCCTCACTATAGTACAGGTTCAATTTATTGGCAAGATTGCTGTTAATTCACGTTTTTGCGGATTTGTCAACGATTGAATTTTAAAAAATGTTTAGTTTTTAATCGGTTACATTTAATCATGTTTACTTTTGTGTAGAAGCCATTATTTGACATTTGCCATACTTAATAGGGTTGAGTTTATTTCCACCAACTTACTTAGGTGAAAAAGCAGATAGCATAAAACTTGCAGCCATCTGCCATCTACCTTCTGACTTCTGTCCTCTGCCTTGTTGCACTAGACAAAAGAAAACAGCACGCCCACGCTTGTTTTGTAAACAAACCTCAAACCCTTACTGTTCCCTGTTCCCTGTTCCTTCCTAATCTCAACCGTTAACTTTAATGTTGTCCGACTACTTATCTTACAACGAACTGGAATCGAGACTCTGGGCTTCACCTTGAGTCTGTGGCAGATGTAAACCACATTCTTGTTTAATTCCCCGGAAACGAGTATCACGTTCGTGCTGATCTTCCGTAGTCACCGGGCGGCTAGAATGCCAATCCCCTACAGTTGCATAGCCCAGTTCCCGCAAGGGGTGATAGGGCAGATTGTGTTCCGTGATGTACTCATGGACATCTTGGCTACTCCAGTGAAGTATGGGTAATATCTTGTAAATCCCAGATTGGATATCGACTGGACGTAATGTCTGACGGTGATGGGTCTGTTCCGCCCGCAATCCGGCTAGCCATGCTGTTGCCTTTAAGTC
>CAZNNK010001198.1:0-2111 GCA_964574085.1 uncultured Coleofasciculus sp. | reverse complement strand
GTTGCAACACTTCAATCTCCCGTTGATACGCTTTATAGCCTGACCAACTGGCATCCGCTAGGGCAAAGCGGAACTCTTTGATCACAACCTTTTGGTCTGGATTGAGGGCTTTTGCCAAGTAAGTAATGCGCCCTGCTTCGCGGTTGCGTCCTAATTCTTGAATAACGTGATAGCCGTATTGGTCAAAATCTGGATGGTTGCTCATTGGTCTGATAAGTAGGTGGACACAATTAAAGTTAACGGTTGAGATTAGGCAACAGGCAACAGGCAACAGGCAACAGTAAGGGTTTGAGGGCAATTCACTTGCACTTAATACAGTACCGTTTTCTTTTGTCCGACTACTTACCGCTTCCCCATAATCTGAATTATAAGCGCGATCGCTCCCTTAACAGTACGGCAAAAATACTTGGGCATTTTCTTGACGGTTGCTCAAATAATCGACCCCGACTACTTAAACTAGAAGATAGAGGTTTAGATTTTGCATCATGGTCACGCTTCAACTCCGACAACTCGACGTACCCCCCGGTCAACGATTGCTGATCCATGATGTCGATTGGTCAGAATTTGAACAAATCTTGAACGAGCTGGGTGAAAAACGCACCGCTCGAATTGCCTATAGCCAGAAAACATTAGAAATCCGGATGCCACTACCCAAACATGAGCGAGAAAAATCGATTATTGGTGATCTAGTCAAAATTATATTAGAAGAATTAGAAATAGACTGCGAATGCTTTGGTTCAACTACCTTCAAACGTCAAGAAATGGGTTACGGTATTGAACCAGATGAATGCTTCTACATCCAAAATCATCAAGTCATGGTGGGTAAAGAACGCATCGATTTATCGGTTGATCCACCGCCCGATCTGGCTATTGAAGTGGATGTCACCTCGAAAACTCAGATGGAGGGTTACATTAGCTTAGGAGTTCCCGAACTTTGGCTGTGCGATCGCGGCGAACTTAAGATTTACACCTTACAATCAGGACATTATCAGTCAGTGTCCACCAGTCCCACATTCCCAAGACTACCGATTTTAGACCTCGTAGCAGACGTTCTCACCCAAAGTAGCGCGATCGGTAGAAGTCCTGCCTTACGAGCCTTTCGCAAGCAAATCCGCAATCTCAACTCTCAAATCTCCTATGGCGATTAGTTAATGTACCAAATCCGCGACTTCTAGATCTCCGACTTCTTGAAGAAGTCGGGGCTCTCTCTCTAAAGTATGGCTGATTACTGATTACGGTTTTTGATGGTGAAACGCTCGATTTCTGGGCAAAATTCATCAGATCGTCTAGATTGGATTCGCATACGGCGGATACCACGATTGACTATGCCCGAAGAAAAACCCACTGCACAAAAAACACTCACCCTACAACCGGGTACATTATGGTCAAAGGTTCAAAAGACAACCGAACACGCTCTCCAATGCGGCGCACTGCAACCAATCAAAACCGACTACGAGTTCGTCGAACAGGATGGGATTCGCTTTCTGGTACGGATTGTCTCCAACCTGGATCGCAAAGCCAAAGCCAAGAAGCAGCAGCAGAAGAAAAAAGCTGACTTTAACCCCTTTCTCCCTTACGAGGAAGATTTATTCGTGGCTAATATTTCCGATACTCACCTGTGTCTGTTAAATAAATTCAACGTGGTTGATTATCACCTCCTGATCGTCACCCGCGAGTACGAAGACCAAGATAATTGGCTCACCTTATCTGATTTTCAGGCAATGTGGGCAGGTTTAGCGGAAATTGATGGCTTAGCCTTCTATAATGGTGGCAAAATAGCAGGGGCGAGTCAGCGACACAAACATTTACAACTCGTTCCTTTACCCCTCACTCCAGAGAAACCCAAGTTACCCATCGAACCCGCGATCGCATCGGCTAATTTTCAGGGTTCAATAGGTACAATACCCAGCTTTCCCTTTGTTCATGCCCTAACGCGATTTGATCCCAGTTGGATAGACACGCCAGACGTTGCCGCTAAAGCCACTCTGGACGCTTATCACAGACTTCTAGAAGCAGTGGGTAAGCCACACGAGGGCATCAAACAATCCGCCCCCTACAACCTGCTAGCCACACGAGAATGGATGCTGATTGTGCCGCGATCGCAAGAAGAG
>CAZNNK010001197.1:0-2119 GCA_964574085.1 uncultured Coleofasciculus sp. | reverse complement strand
CCCCCATCTCCCCCATCTCCCCCATCTCCTCTGCACATCTACTCAACATCACCGCGAATCAGAGCGCGATCGCAGATAATTAATCAGCAACGCTACCATGGAAAACACACAGAGACTTTTCCACACAAATAACCACCAAGGACGCCACCAGGCTCCTGTCTGCACTTCGATGATATCCGATAGTCCAAAGAAAAAGAAGGTGAGAAACGCCATGAGTGCTTGATATCGCTCTGTTCCCGAACGGCGAATGATTCGGACGCCAAATCCGAGAGCGATCGCGATCCAAATCCCCGCCTCGATATAATTCCCGTTAGTGTAAATAGCTTCTAGCAGCTTAACTTGAGCGGCTGCCTGTTGGGGACTTGTCGGTTCCGAAAACGTCAATCCTGTCCAAATTCCTAAACTTACCAATAGGAAAAATAAGATGATTAGCCTTATCTTAGCGGCGTTTGTAATAGCAAAATAGTTGTGTTTAGGCGAATTTTTGTTCATTCCTATCACACTCCACTCATTCCAAATGGTCTATTTGTAAACTTATTAATCAGGGCGGTTTTTGTTGTTCAATTTTTGGTATATAGCTAGTTGGATCGGCTAAACCCGCCCCTACAGTGCCTAAATCCGCCCCGACAATTGACTCATGAATTAGCCAGGAATTGTTACCGTAAACGTTGTGCAAACTCCCGGTTCACTGGTCACGCTAATATTACCACCATGTAGGTTAACACAAGTTTTAGCAACGGTCAGCCCTAATCCTGAACCCGGAATACTATCAATATTTTTTCCCCGGTGGAAGGGTTCAAAGATATGGGGAATATCATCAGCAGGAATGCCAATTCCCTGATCGCGGACTTGAAAATTCACCTCAGTTGGTGTACAAATTAATTGGAAATCAATCGTACCACCGGGCAGAGAATATTTGATCGCATTGGTCAGCAAATTGCTCAAAATATAACGCAACAAATTTTCATCTAAATCAGCGTTTTTACAGTCTGTCTGCTGAACAAAATTTAGAGCATAATGCTTATCAGGGTTATGGGGAATCTCCGCTAAAAGTCGTTGACAAAACTGTTCTGGATTGATCGGCGTTGGCTGGAAATCTAATTGTCCCGTTTCAGCTCGATTGATGATGAGAATATTATCTAACATTTGCCGCAGACGTTGAGCCGCACTTTCAATCCGTTGCAGATTTCTGAGTTTTTTATCAGGAGAAAATTTATTCGGGCAAAGTTGTAGGAGTTGAACGGAGGCTAAAATCGTACTCAAGGGAGTACGAAATTCATGGGACACTAATGAAAAAAAGCGTAGCTGGAGTTGACTCAGTTCTTGCTGGCGTTCGAGTTGGCGACGCATTTGTTCGGCTTGCTGGCGTTCGGTGATATCAATGCCAATCTCAATCAGATACTTGACTGCACTGTTGTCATCAAGCAGGACTGTATTGTACCAGGAAATTAGACGCCGAGTGCCATCTCGTGCGAGCCAGTAATTTTCATGCTCGTTGGGAAAGTGACAGGCTTGGAGTTCTTTAATAATGGTTTTTACCGATTCAATGTCTTCGGGAATTAAAAACAAATCCCAAATATACTTTCCCTTGACCTCCTCAAAGGAATAGCCAGTTAGTCGTTCACAGGTATGATTAAATCGGATAATTCGTCCCTGTTGATCGAGAACGGTAATTAAGGCGTTAGCGGTATCGAGAATTACGGAAACAAAATTCTGTTCTTGCAACTCAGCTTGTTGGCGATCGCGAATCTCTGGGGACAAGAATCGGCTGTTTCCTTCGCCTTGTTCCAGTTGGCTCAGTCGTACCCAAAAGCGATAGTACACGCCAATTAGTAGCAGTATGCTGAAACTGTTCGTGATTGTAATTAACAACAGAGGATGCCCCAGATCAGCCTGGGGTGCGAATCCCATTAACCGCCATACATAAACCGCGATCGGACTACTGAGAATTAGTAATGCTAAACCCAAACCAGCAAGCAGATTTTTGGGTTGGAGAGAATGTGTCATTTGTTACTTATCATTGATTATTGATCATTTGCCATACTCGCTCCCGACAAGAAGCAAGTTACGTCATTCGTCCGATTTACTTAACTATGATCACTGGATCGATGCTCTAGAG
>CAZNNK010001196.1:0-2120 GCA_964574085.1 uncultured Coleofasciculus sp. | reverse complement strand
ACACAGATTGACACAGAGGACTGAATAATTTCCCGACAAGTTTTACATCTTGCTATTGAGGACTAACGCCTCGGTGAAATCAGTGGATGCTCACCTCTAACTCCCCACCCTTAACGTTTCTATAAATCCGTGAAATCAGTGTTACGATCGCACGATTATCAGTGTACTGGGTGGGAAGGGGTTAAGCCTAGTTATCCGATGGGATGCAGCCAAAGCGCGATCGCACTTATATTCACTGTGAATGAGTGCAGTTGGATTATGGGCAACGTTTGCCGCTTTCTTGCTAAACTTTAAGTAATCTCTATCGTGTATGGAATTATGGCTTCTGTCGAACAAGTAATGAAAGAAGCGTTATCACTGCCCAGCGCATTGAGAGCGAGGTTGGCAGAGAAGCTGGTGGAAAGTCTTGAGTTTGATATAGACGAGACATTACAAACACGTTGGGTAACAGAAGCGAAGAAGCGTAGAGATGAAATCCGCAGTGGTTTGGTTCAACCAATTCCTGGAGAGGAAGCATTAACTCAAGTGAGACGGCTTTTGGAGTCATGAAATACGTTTTTCACCCAGCAGCGTTGACTGAGTATGGTGAAGCCGTTGAGTTTTATGCACAACGTCGGGTTGAATTGGCACAGGCATTTATTAATGCGGTTGAAGATGCTATTTTTCGGATTGTTGAGTCACCGAGTCGTTGGGCTGTTATTGATGAAGATATTCGCCGATGTCTGACGCGCAAGTTTCCTTATGGAATTTTATATACCATTGAGGATGATTATATTTTGATTGTGGCGGTGATGCACTGTAGCCGAGAACCTGGATATTGGAAAAAGCGCATCACTCAAAGATCATCAGATGAATGAAATAAGCGACAGATTTCCCCAATGGTGAATATCCTACTATAGACTCTATACTGATCACTTCAAAGCAAAACAGAAACAGGAGTGATCGCAGGATTTCTCTAATGGTTAATCATCCATTTCGTGAAAGGAATGGAACGTCGATAAAGGATTTGCGGATAATATTTTAGGGGCGCACGTCAGACAAAGGGCGCACATCGGTGCGCCCCTACGGTTTCTCCCCTTCTGTAATATGTAATGCTCATCTATTTGACTTCGGGGTGCTATGCGACTACAAGATTGGCGATTCCACTTGCTCTTCGGTGGATTCATGTTTGCCGTTTTTCTCTGATTCTTGGGTAAATTCTTGAAATAACTCAAAAAATTTATTGAGCGCGGTTCTTTCATCTTCAGAATAAAAGAGGATGATATTATCCCAGGATTGTCCGGTGCTAATGTTAAATTTTTCCTTAATCCAATTGGGGAATTCGACAAATTATTGCTCGTGTTGGCTTGGGGGAATTCCTAATTGACGGCGGGCTAGGTTATAACCTGATAAACAAGATCGCAGGTTGCTAATATGGGGCTTTCCTAGGTACATTGAAGGTCGTTTTTGAATTTTCTGGATTAGGTCATATAAGTCACTCATCTTTCACCTCTTGGTTTTGATTGTCACTTTATTTTAACTCACTTCCCATTAAGATTTAAAAGTCAGTCTCTGTAATTTGGAAATCGCCGCCAAAGTCTTTGATGGGACAGTAGAGGTTATTTAGCCAAACTTTTCGGGAAATGCTCTGGTGATGAATATTATCAAAGATGAGTTCTTCTTCCCCTATTTTCACTGCATTTCCTTGTGTTGACCATTGGTGGCAATAGTCTGTTGGAGGATTTCATGATAGATATTCCCGTAAGGATCTTCTGCACTCCCTGTATATAATTTAATTTGTTTGCCAGGAATTCTTTGTTCAAAGAGAAATTGCTTGATTGCCTCAGCGCACTGTTGGCATTGAAATATCTGGAAGCGATTGGCAATTTGGATAATTTGTTGACGAAGTTCTTCTTTAGGCAAGTCTGTGTCGGCAAAATTGGTTACTACTGTAGTAGTTTAAGCGATTTGGGCTTAAACTTTTTCGTTCCTTGGGTGATCCCACTCTTCCTCGTTAACCCAACCCTAACGCGATCGCACGCTTGATCAATGTACTGGGTGGGAATGGGTTTAGCCTGGTTATCCGATGGGGTGCAGCAAAGGCGTGATCGCATGAATTTATTTATCCCGTAGGGTGCGTT
>CAZNNK010001195.1:0-2124 GCA_964574085.1 uncultured Coleofasciculus sp. | reverse complement strand
CTGTTACAAATTTGGGGGTTAGATGTTGGCTCATTAACCATTCTTGCCAGTGTTCTCGGTGTGGGAATTGGCTTTGGGGTGCAGAATATTGCCAATAACTTTATTAGTGGGATTATTATTACCTTTGAACGTCCCATTCAAATCGGTGATTTTGTGAAGGTGGGTGATTTACTGGGAACGGTGGAACGGATTGGCGCTCGGAGTACGGAGATTTGTACGTTAGATCAAGTGACGATTATTGTTCCTAACTCCCGCTTTTTAGAGAGTGAGGTAATTAATTGGAGTCACGGGAACCCGGTTTCTCGGCTACGAATTCCGGTGGGTGTGGCGTATGGCTCAAATATCGAGAACGTCAAAACCGCGTTACTTGAAGCTATTAAAAATCATCCTGAAGTGCTGCTGCAACCGCCGCCTCAAGTGTGGTTTCAGGGGTTTGGCGAGAGTTCCCTCGACTTTGATTTACTGGTGTGGACAGGAGAACCGAAGAAACAGTTTAAAGTGAAAAGTGATCTCAATTATCGGATTGAAGCCTGTCTGCGCCATTATGATATTGAGATACCTTTTCCTCAGCGGGATTTACATCTGCGATCGCCTCAACTTGAAGAAATATTTAATCGGTTAATATATCGGGATGCATCGACATCTTCGCCGCGAACAATTGAGCCGACAAATGGGAATCAATCTAACCATGCTTCCCCGGCTCAATCCCAAGATTCCTTGGCGGCTACGACGGAGATGTCCGGATCAGGTTCTCAGATAATCACTTCAGCTAAAACGCTGACGCAGACAGAACTTGAGGCTTTAGTTGCCGCGATGCGGGGGGCAGATGGGGTGGAAATAAAAGACCGCCGTTATCGGGGAAATGTTTATCCTCAATGTTTTATTGGTGCGGAAGCGGTGGAATGGTTAGCGCAACGGATTCAGGGGTCTCGACAAGAGGCGATTTCTATTGGGCAAATGCTAATTGATCGGGGTATTATTCATCATGTTATTGATGATTATCCCTTTCAAGATGATTATTCATTTTACCGATTTTATCGGGATGATTGTTGAGCCAGGGGATTGACAGCGTAGTTCGGTTGGCACAGGATGATAGGGCGTGTAAGCGATCGTTGTTTAACCGATAGTTGGATAACAAATAGTCGTTTGCTGACTGGGAATCTTTGCTTTACCGTGTTTATTGATCTTTATCTGAACTCCAGTGACTACAATCAACTTTCTCTTCAGGATCAGGTGACGAGTTTAATTCTGCACGGAACTTATCACTATAATATGCTTCTTGCCAATTACAAGTAACTTTGACTTGAGCCGGAGTTAGGTAGGCTTCCTGGAGGTAGGCTCCCCTGAGGTAGGCTCCCCTGAGGTCGGCTTTCCTGAGGTCTGCTCCTCTGAGGTCGGCTTCCCAGAGGTTGGCTCCACTGAGGTTGGTTGCAATGAGGATGGCTTTACCGAGATCGGCTACCTGGAGGTCGGCTCCACTGAGGTCAGCTAATGTGAGGTTGGTTCCAATGAGGAGGGCTTTCCTGAGGAGGGCTTCCTGGAGGTCGGCTTCCCAGAGGTTGGCTCCCCTGAGGTTGGCTTCATTGAGGTCGGCTCCCCTGAGGTCGGCTCTTTGAAGTAAACCACCGTTAAAAGTATCACGAAGCCGAGATAGGTTTCTGATAGCCTCAATTCTTTCTTGTCTTGCTTTATTGGACTCCAAACCGTGCGTAGCAGTAAGGACTTCCCGGTATCTTTGGATTGTTATCTCTCTATAAAACAACCCCGTTCCAATCAAAGGAATAATCAGAAAACCAACTATAATTTTGACTCGATTAATCTGTTTCCGTCTAACACTCGTCCCAATAAACTCCTTGGTAAAATTTGATAAAGGAAAGCTTTCTACCTTTTCCTTCTGAAACTCCCTAGCCTCTCTCAACCGCTTCCCCTGCAATAAATAATCCTTAGCCTTTCCCCGATTTCGCCACTCTTCCGCCGCCGCCTCTATTTTCCGCTTTTCTCGGAGATGATCCCGACTCTCATTTAACCACCGCCGCAATACTATCCAATGGCGAATCAGTGCTTCATGTGCGACATCTACTACCACTGAATTGGGATTGAGAGTTTTAGAGGTTTGATTAAGAG
>CAZNNK010001194.1:0-2124 GCA_964574085.1 uncultured Coleofasciculus sp. | reverse complement strand
TATACCAAGGCAGAATTACTTATGGGTAGGTTTGTCTAGGTTTTTAGAAGCGGTATTCCTTCTGGTAGTTTGATTCCTTTAATGTCTGGGGGGGAAAGAATGCCGTCTTCTGTGGCAATCTGGAAATGCAGGTGTTGATAGGGTAAACCGGTTTGGGTTTGATGGGGAAGTACCTGAAGTTGAATCGCGTTCATGGTTTTTGCTGTTGGAGTGAGTACGAGGCTAATGTAGCAGCTTCCAGGAAGAACCCTTTTCCGATGACAGGAAGGTTTGCCATTTAAGGGGGTAATATCGCAGTCTACATGAGCGATTAGAACAAAGCCCAACGCTTAAACCTTGACCAGTCAATCTTTTCCCTTGGAGGCTTCTGCCCTGGAGCCCTCTGCCTTTTGCTATAAAGGCTCATCTGGCTTACCAAGTTTAGGGTGGCTGGATGGTGTGTAAATCCTCAAGAGGAGTTTATAATAATCCCAATATTAATCAATAATGAAAGCCTTTATCAAATAATGAAAGCGTTTATCAGTCATAGCAGTATCGATAAACCCTTTGTTGAGCGTCTGGCAACGGATTTACGCAGCCGCGAAGGGATTGATGCTTGGTTGGATAAATGGGAGATTCTCCCCGGTGATAGAATACCGGATAAGTTGGAAGACGGATTAGCTAATGCAGATATTTTGGTTCTGGTTCTCTCCCCGGATAGTGTTAATTCCCAGTGGGTGAGTTATGAGAAAGACGCATGGCTGATGGCACAAGTTGAGGAGGAAAAACGAGCGAAACTTGAGTCACGAACTCCCAGCCGCCGCCTAATTCCGGTTCTCTACAAAGACTGCGAAAAGCCGTTTTTTCTGCAATCTTTTCTCCACGTCAGCATTAATGACGATAACTATGAGCAGGGATTTCAACAACTCATCCGAGGGATGCGGGGGGAGTCAGGGAAGCCGCCACTGAAGGGTGAGACGACGCCTGCACCTGTTCCGGCTTCACCCCCAGCCCAGGTGTCATCTGGCGTTGCACCGAGAATCTTGGCGTTTAAGCTGCTCAAATGCCTCCTTCCAGCCCAGTTTGAGGAGGTGATTGTCTACTATGAGGTGGATGAGTCGCAACTGCCAATGAATGTGGCACAGGTGCAAAAAGCCAAAGAGATTATTAAATTGGCGAGTCAAAAAGACGGCGAGTCGCTGTCGGGATTGCTAGACTCGATTTATCAAGCAGCTCCACATTTGAAGAGGTAGGATGATGTCATGTCCGGTTGAATACTGACAGTTTGGTAATGCAGTCTAAGGTGAATGGTACGACACAGCTAAAATTGTGGAATAGATTTGTTTTGTAGTGAGGGCTTTAGCCCTCTCCAGCTAGGCGTTAAAGCACTCTTCGTGCTTACTACAAACAAAGCCCTATTTTAGGTGGGTCATGCCACTACTGGATTGACACAGCTAAAATTGTGGAATAGATTTGACCGTGAAATTGGGCGCACGTCGGTGCGCCCCTACGGTTTCGGGGCTAATGCTTAATTCATCAAATAAGGTGTGCCACGCCAGTAGTGCGAGCATCTTGCTCGCTACCCATTCCCAATTTAAATGCATGACATGATATAACGCCCAGAATGACATGATAGAACACTCAGCATGACATGATAGAACACAACTTATCAGGTGGACATGGAAATGGATAGTCGAGGCGAACTACTACAGCGTCTGAAAACGCTGAATCCGGCTCAATTTGAGGAAGTGCTGTTCCGGTTGGGAATTGACCCGGCGATTATTCCTAGCCCCTTTGCGGCGCAATCGCTGCGAGCTATCCGAGTTATTCAACGGCTGGAGCAAGAGTCAGAGGGAGTTGAACGCCTCAATAACATCCTGGCTGAACCCGCGATTTCGATTATTGGTGAGCAATATATCGGCTATGAGATAGAAGCTCAAGTTAAGGGAATTGTTCATGAGTATATCCAGCAGCCGTTTGAAGGGCGGGAGGAGGAGCAGCGTCAGCTTGATGAGTTTGTGCAGCACAATTCCCAGGGGGTGCTATTGGTAACGGGGGCGGCGGGTTTTGGCAAATCGGCTCTATTGTCCCATTGGCAAGAAAGCCAGCAGGAGGATTGTTTCATCGCCTATCACTGTTTTAGTT
>CAZNNK010001193.1:0-2124 GCA_964574085.1 uncultured Coleofasciculus sp. | reverse complement strand
TAAAACCGGGTTGGTTTGACGTTAAAGCCACCAGATTATCCACACCTAAATCAATCCCTGCTACCCACTCTGACTGAATTAAAGAAACTTCGGGTGATTCATAGACAATCTCCAAAATATAGCAGTTACAGCTCGGCACAATCCTCGCCTCGGCAATATTCTCTACCTTAGTCGGGACGCTGATATTACTCATTGATAAGTGGCAACGTCCCTGTTTTAGGTCAGCCTTGTATATGGACTCGTGATGATAAATGACGATGTTTCGTCCTTTTACCTTGTCCTTGTATCGAGGAAGGCGGGGTTCACTCTTGTATTTTTCTGGGGGCTTTGACCAGTCTTTTTTCGCCTCCACAAAAGAAAACCAAGTCTCCACCAGCTTTTTAATGATTTGTTTGGAGACTTTGGTTGGCAAATCTCGATAAGACTCACTGTCTTTGACTTTGTGGTAGAGAGTTGGTAGGGTATACCGATTCCCCGTCTCAAAGAAGTGTTGACGGCACAAATAGTTAGCCCGGTTGTACAGATTCTTTGACTTAAATGCCAATTTATCTGCCTCCTGCCAGTTGGCATGATTTCGGTTGATGACGTGTCTTTCGACCAATTTCATGACTTGCCGACCCCGACCATCTCTCCAGAAGCCTTAATATCAATAATGGCGCAATCCTTGTAGTGCGAGCATCTTGCTCGCTACTAATACCCAATTTAAATGCATGATAGCTTAGCTTCATATTAATCGGTTTTGCCCCTGGATAATAGCCCACATGATGACCCGGATGCAGATACACCTTCTCATACGCCATCCCCACCCGCTTCAGGGTTTTCTCACTCGCACCCGTCGCCGCCACAATTAAGCCAAAGACACCACAAACGGTGGTTCCTTGTACGCCGCGAAACGTGGTATCCCGTCCACAAATCGCATCCGCCGCCACTCGTCCCTGGCGATTCGCTGGACCGGCTAAGGGGATTAATATCCACTCCCCCGTTACCCAGTCGCGCACTTCTACGGCGTCACCCACCGCCCATATATGGTCATCATTGGTTCGCATTTGTTCATTAACTCGAATCCCACCGCGATCGCCAATATCTAATCCAGCATCCTTAGCCAGTTTAGTTTCTTGTTTTGTGTTCATGCTGACCCTTTATGTTTGGAACGTTTTACCTTAAATGGCTTTGATCGGGGCTTAGCGAATTTATATTGCTCGTTGTTTAAACAGTGATTGATTCAATCATACAGCCTCTCTGCTGGAATAGGACTACGATCACATTAAAAATTAATAATTAATGACTATTTATCGATATAGCTATCCTGTACCCGGTAGATTTCCTCGGTTCGGTTTATTCTCGATCAGAGGAACAAATCAAAGGAGCAGACTCACCCGTGGTTAAAATCGTCACTACAAATATCTTGTTTGAAATGGACAGATGGGAACAGCGACGGAACCTTTTGGCAGCAGGACTCAAGGCACAACAGGCAGATCTGATTGGGCTACAAGAGGTCAAGTTGCCAGAAGATACCAGTGCTTGGTTAGCTGAACAGCTAGAGATGCCCCACGTCTACTTGATACCGTACCAAAAACCCAATCAAGCGCAACCCAAATATGGGGCTGCCATTTTGAGCCGTTATCCATTCGTACAGCAGGCGGAACTGGATCTGCAAGGTCAGGGACGCAAAGCGCAGTATGTGCAAGTAGAAGTGGAGGGTAAACCCTTAATTTTATGCAATGGGCATTATTTTTGGTCGCCCGGTTCCTCTCCTGAACGAGAAAAACAGATTCGGTTACTCCTGGATTGGTTGGGTAAATTTCTGCCAGAAATGCCAGTGGTGGCGGTGGGTGATTTTAACGCGAGTCCCGGTACTCCGGAAATTAGTCTGATGCAATCTCAATTTACGTCGGCTTATGGGGCGCACCACGGACATGAACCTGAGTATACTGCTCCCACTCCCCTGTGGCGTGGCTGGCGGCGGATGCTACGCTACGCGATCAATAACTGGAAGCGCTACGGTAGGTTAAGACATGAGCGGGGAACACGGGATTATATTTTTTTTAACCAATATTTGTCTGTACAAGATTGTCAACTGATTCTGACTGAACCAGCGCCTGATGACTCTACGCTGTACCCATC
>CAZNNK010001192.1:0-2125 GCA_964574085.1 uncultured Coleofasciculus sp. | reverse complement strand
TGATCACAAACATCAAAATTAAACGCCTAAACCCGCCCCTACAAATACCTGGACTTCCACGCGATCGCATCCCCTCTATTCCCAGAATGCGATAGCGAAGCGCTGCTGCCTACAGCAGATCGCGCTTTCCCTTTCCCCAGACACACCATCTCACCAGGAATAGAAGCTGTTTGATCAAAAGGTGCGATCGCGTGATCGGGATCGATTGAATGTGCGATCGCCCTAAAATAGTATAAATACAGTAAAGCAAAGAACTATGAGTAGCGCCAAGCAAGCTGTCACCTCCCTTTTGTCTAAATTACCCGATGACTGCTCCCTAGAAGATATTCAGTATCACCTGTATGTCATCGAGAAAGTTTATCGTGGATTAGAAGCGGCGGCAACACAAGGTACAATTCCCCAAGAAGAAGCCCAAAAGCGTCTAAGTCAATGGCTTATCAAGTAGTCTGGTCACCCAAAGCAATTGAGGATGTAGAGGCACTTGCTTCCTACATTGCCAATGATTCTGCTGCATACTCCGCAGCAGTTGGGGAGCAAAATACTTGATATAACCAGCAAATTGAACAGTTTTCCCTTATCAGGAAGAATTGTACCAGAATTAGGTGATCCAACTCTTCGAGAAAAATTGGCATATAGTTATCGAATCATCTATAAAGTTGAGGATGAAACCATTACCATTGCAGCAGTTATTCATGGAAAACGGTTGCTGGAGTCAGATAAGATAAACGAGAGTTAAGATTGTTTTGAAATGGTGAGAATAGCGATCGCGCCTCTCTCTTTCCCCAGATAGACGATCTCGCCAGGAATAGAAGCGATTCCCCACCAAAGTGCGATGGAAGCCTATCCAGGAACGCATATAACCACTCAAAAAACACCGTTTGACACCGCCAATTGAATAAACACGAGACGATCAAATTAAGCGGACACCGTTGTTAATTAATGCAAGCGGGTCGCCCCTACACCCGAATCAAAGGTGATAGTCTCCCCGCGTGCGATCGCCTCCCTTTTTCACCCTAAAATATTTAGGCGATCGCGAATTCCGTCAACTTACGATCTTCAGGATGATAAAACGCCAAAACAATATCCTGATGAGGAACACCTCGATCCAGTAAATCTTGCGTGATGCCTTCCTCTGTTTCATCCCGTTCTAACCAGAACTTATCGTCAACAATTCGCAGATGTAAAATTACACTGTGAACCCGTCGCTCCCCATTCCAACCAAAACTAATCAGCAAATAGGAATCCTGAGCCGCGATCGCCCTTAACTCAATATCCCCCTGACTCGGTTTATAACCTGCATAATCATTGATAATATCTTGGGCAATTCTTTGATATCGCTCTAACTTACTTAGTGAGTGATCCATTTAACAATCTCCTCCTGTTCTGGGTTAAAAACAAAAAAAGAAATTCCACGTTCTTTGATAAACACCTGAATCGACGGACGCTGGAAAAAGTTGAGGTAAGTTCGTTCAGGAATCGCCAGATAAAGAGCGCGATCTGGCTCCTGTTTGGCAATAAAAGTCAAATATAAATAGTATTGTCCAATCGCTCGCTCTAACTCGGTAACAGGTGAAGGTGTGCGAAATACTTTGATTTCTACAGCGATTTTTTGCTCACACCGTTGAGCCGCAATAATTTTTTCTGCACCGAGATCAGCATAAACTGTCAAATCCTCAAATTCAATCGTCAATGGATCATGAGTAATTGTCCAGCCATCTTTAATCAGGGCAACTTTGACGACATCATGATAAACATCAAGGCGTGGCATCTAAAAAAATAGCAAGTTTCAAGCTTCAGTGTACTAAAACATTATGTAGATCGCCTTTGGGGTATGGGTAAGGATTGCGATCGCTCCTTCTTCCCTAGAGACGATCGCCCTTTCCCTCCCGGTTAGCGCCAATCCCTGATCAAAACAGCGATCGCCTAAAATACACCTCCATTTTCAGCCAGGGCAGGTTTTGTTGAAATGTTATCACCAACATCAAAATCAAACAACTAAACCCGCCCCTACAAATACTGGACTTCCACGCGATCGCACTTTCTCTATTCCCACGCCCGCGATCGCCCTCCCCCTCCCGGTTTGCACTAATTCCTGATCAAAACAGCGATCGCCTAAAACACACCT
>CAZNNK010001191.1:0-2126 GCA_964574085.1 uncultured Coleofasciculus sp. | reverse complement strand
TTACCGCCACAGAGGAAGATATCACCCTCGATAGTGCAACGGGTTCTATCGATACCAGTAACGGGACAATAACAGCCACTCAGGGTGACGTAAACCTAAGTGCTAGCGAGGGTGATATTACCACGGCGGATATTGAAGTAACTCAAGGAGTGGTGGATTTAACCGCAAATCAAGGAAGTGTCACCACAGCTAATGTGGAAGCCTTGAGAGTCAACGTTGAGGCAAATAATGACATTAGCACCGCCAGTGTTACCGCCACAGAGGAAGATATCACCCTCGATAGTGCAACGGGTTCTATCGATACAAGTGAAGGAACACTCAGCGCAACTCAGGGTGATGTAAACCTTAGTGCTAGCCAGGGTAATATTACGACAGCGGATATTGAAGGGGAAAGCGTCAACCTTCAAGCCGATAACGAAATTGCCACGGCTAATGTCTCTTCAACCAATGGCGGAATTACCGTTACCAGTCAGTCAGGCTCGATACAAAGCGGTGATTTAACCGCCAATGGAGAGACACAAGAGGAAGAGAATACCGTAACGCTGAGTACTCCAAATAGTATAACCACAGGTAATATCGATACATCTTCAGAATCGGGTACAGGAGGTGCGATCGCCCTCACCAGCCAAACCGGAGATATTACAACACAGAATTTAAACTCATCGGGTCCATTGGGTGGAGGTTCTATCGATGCTTCCACCCTGGGTCAAATTACACTTGCAGAGGTTAACTCCAGTTCTACTGGGGGTTTCGCGGGTTTAATCACCCTCAATAACGGTCAACCCGAATTCCTCAGAGACGCTCCGGGTATTGATTTGACGTTTATCAATGCTCAAGGTTTGCCGAGAAATCCAGCAGCCATCTCATTGAGTCCAACAGAAACAGAAGGGACTGAAATTACCATTAACATCACCACAGATGGTTATTTCCGAGCAACAGGTACATTCGTTTCTCAAACTGGCATACAAGCTAGCCTTGCCACAGGTGGTGATCCGATTGTGATTCGACATGGTGGTGGTACCGCCTTTGATCCGTTTGAAGTGGGCAATTCGACCCAAAATGGCACAGCAGGTGCAATTACAAACGGCAATGGATTTACCGGAACAATCTTACCCGTTCAATCGTTTACTCGTCCTGTCCGACAAGAAAACATTGAAATTCTTGCTCGGATACCCTCTCAGAATAATCTGCCAGTAACTAGCGTCTATCCTAACCTTTCAGTGAGTAACCAGGTCGCTGATGCTGACTTAGAAATTTCCACACTTGACAGTGTTCTTACCGATGCCTTTTCGGGATATTTAGGACCAAAACCCAGTGTTAACAATCCTGCCGATGCACCTGAAATCCTGAATAAAATTCAGCAACAAACGGGGATAAAACCTGCATTTGTTTATACCACATTTGTTGCCGGACGCCTGGAACTGAGAATGGTTTCAGCTCAAGATAAAAAGATTGTCAGCCTCCCTGATGTAACCCAAGAGACTATCGTGCAAACGGCGACAAAATTACGCCGCGAAATTACCAATCCTATTAAACGGAGAACCACCAGTTATCTAAAACCTGCTCAACAACTGTATGACTGGTTAATCGCTCCCTTAGAAGCTGAGTTAGAGGCGCAAGGCATTCAAAATCTAGTTTTCATTATGGATAGTGGTTTGCGTTCATTACCCATTGCGGCACTCCATGATGGTCAACGCTTTTTGGTGGAAAAATATAGTGTGGGATTAATGCCTAGTCTTAGCATTACCGATACAAGTTATAACAATATTCAGAATGCTCCAGTGTTAGCTATGGGCGTTGCCGAATCCAGTAGTCTGGCGAAAGAGCTGAATCTGAGTCCTTTACCGGCTGTACCCCTGGAACTTCAAACGATTGAAAGCATTCGTGATGGAGAAACATTCCTGAATGAAAAAGTTACCCTAGAAACGCTCAAAACCCAAAGCCAAGATGCCACAATTGTACATTTAGCTACCCACGGTGAATTCAAACCGGGTCCTCTAGAAAATTCCTATATTCTCTTGTGGAATGATTTACTGCGTTTAAACCAACTGCGAGAATTAGGCTGGAATGAGCGTCGCACCCCAATTGAATTGTTAATCCTGTCGGCTTGTCGTACAGCCGTGGGT
>CAZNNK010001190.1:0-2127 GCA_964574085.1 uncultured Coleofasciculus sp. | reverse complement strand
GGCGAGTAAAATCTGCTCAAAGCGATAGGTACTCTCATCCGTCTTAGCAAAAGATGTGCCCGGTTCCATCTCCAGCGATGCCATAAACTGACCGGAATCCCCCAAGGGCATCATTTCCTGAGGCACAAAGGGATAAAGCGCGATCGCAAACACAATAGCAGATCCTGCGATCGCTAGGGTCACCTCCCGATTGTTCATACAGCGATCCAGTAGCCAACCATAGCCCTGTTCGAGTTTCTGAAAGCCTACCCGCACCGGGGTCAACAGCCACTGTAACCACGTCTTTCGTTGGCGTCTTTGCTGGGGTGGCTTCAGTACAAACGCTGCAATTAGGGGAATCAGCGTTACCGACACAATCAGCGAGGCGATAAAAGCAAACACCATGGGCCACACAATGCCCACAAACATTAATCCTGTCAACCCTCCCGCCATAATCGTCGGTAACAATGCTGCAATCATTACACAACTTGCCGCCGCACTTGCCAGAAACACCTCCCCCGTTCCCTGAATGGCTGCCTGTCTGGGGCGTAGCCCTTCCCGTAATTTCCGATCAATGGAGTCGATCACGATGATGGAATCATCCACCAGTTTGCCAATCGCCATCATCATCCCAATCAGGGTAGAGGAATTGAGGGACATCTCGATGGGAATAAAAGGCAAGGTGGAGAGAGCCAGAGAAGTAGGGATGGAGATCATGATCAACGCCGTGGCGCGGAAATCTTCCAAAAAGATCAGAATCACCACCCCAGCGAGCAACACGCTAATCAGCAGTTCCTGAAAGGTACTATCAAGAATAATGTTGACCAAATAGGAGTTATCATAGGCTTCTGCAAAACTAAGACCCGGATATTCTGCCTGAATCTGCTCCAGTTCTGCCCGTACCTGCTTGATCACCTTCGGGGAACTCGAATCCGGCTTCTGGATCACATTCACCGCCAAAGCCGCCTCGCCATTGTAGCGATAGCCACTGCGCCGCTCCTCAAACGTATCTTCTACCGTAGCCACATCTCGGACATAAACCACCTGCCCATCCTGCTCTAAGATGGGGTAATCCATTACATCCGCCGCACTCAGCGCCCGTTTATCCGCCCGCACCAAGATTTCCGAATCACCCTGAGTCAACACCCCAGCGCCCTGACTGACGTTATTGGCATCAATCGCATCCCGCACCTGCAAAATTGATAACCCGTAGGCGGCTAACTTCTGTCGATCCACCACCACCTGAAGCTGTCGCCGATAGCCGCCGAAAATGGATACAGCCTGAACATTTGGTACTTGAGTTAGCCGATCCACTAAAGTGTTATCCGCAAATTCCCGTAACTGCACCGGGTTCCAGCCATCTCCCTGTAGCGCCAACGTCAGCACCGGACGGTTTAGGGGGTCAATCGGTAATACCCAGTAGGAGCGGGAGTTCAAGCCATCCAGTTCAATATCTCCCTCCGCCGCCGTCATGATGCTCTGCACGGATTGTACCGCTTGATTGATATCGTCTCCCCAGGCAAATTGAATTGTCACTAAGGACATATCCTGCTGGGAACTAGAGCGAATAAACCGCACATTGTCCAGCACCGTCAATCGCTGCTCGATGGGTTTACTGATATAGGTTTCAACTTCTGTGGGAGAGGAACCTGGTGCCATGGTGACAATCGACACCAAGGGACTTTCCACATAAGGCATCATCCGCACAGGTAGAAGTATTAGAGTTAGTACGGACAGGACTAGCACGGCAATGTACAGCGCGGCAACAATTACCGGATGCTTAATTGACCAACGGGTGAGAAAGGTTTTGATCATGGGAGCGCTGGGGTTGTAGAGACGTAGCATGCTACGTCTGGGAGCTAGGAAAGTGGAGGAGATTTTCAAGGCTTACTCAAACGCCCGATGATGTCATTCTGAATGGAGCGAAGCGGAATGAAGAATCTCTCCAGATGCTGAAACTTTCTGGCTAAGGTGATACCAAATTTGCCTTTGTCACCCCTTTTATATATTGGAGATGAAGACTGTTGCCTATTGCCTGTTGCCTGTTGCCTTGTCTTCACCAAAAAGGGGATAGTTAACCGGGATTGAGTCTGACTACTTCACCTCAATATCGAATGTTTCTTGTCCAGACATAGCCGGATCATTCGA
>CAZNNK010001189.1:0-2129 GCA_964574085.1 uncultured Coleofasciculus sp. | reverse complement strand
GATGGGGGAGATGGGGGAGCTGGGGAAGATGGGGGAGCTGGGGAAGATGGGGAAGATGGGGAAGCTGGGGGAGATGGGGAAGATGGGGGAGCTGGGGGAGATGGGGGAGCTGGGGAAGATGGGGGAGCTGGGAAGTTCCCTGACAAATGACGAATGACGATCTCTACCAAACCAGGTTCCCTGAACGAAGCGAAGGTCAAAACCGACGCCCTAATAATCTTTGTCGAACACTTTCGGCAATTTTCTGACCCAAATATTCGGGAATCAAGTTTTCATTGGGACCGAGTAAATAGAGAATGAGGCGGGTTCGTCCACGCCAGACGAGTAAATTAGCGTTGACGACAAGTAAGTCTTCTTGCCAGACGGCGTACATTACCTTATAGAACAATCCCGGCTGGTTATCAGCTTCAATTAATAAGGCAGGTAGATGAAATACGGGATCGACATAGAACTCAGTTTCGACTTGTTCTAAGCCAGCATCTAGATTAAATTCTACTGCTAGCATTTCTTCGACTTCAAAACGTCCTGCCAATGCCTCCCGAATGGCGCGGCAGACGTTATCGGCTGTTTTGGAGGTCAGGGCTTTGCTACCACGGGATACGACTAGCTTGATGAACACCAGCATGGGGGGACTGATTTGACCATGAAGACTCAAGCTGTGAATCGTCAATCCATAAGCCGCTAAAACCCCAAAAATATCGCTGAGGAGAAAAGACTGGTTTCGGTAGGCAAAATGTAGGGCGCTTTTCGAGCCTTCGGGTTTGATCTCAATAACGACACGCCGAGTTTTGTAGAGTTTATAAGCCAGTCTCAGGTTTTGCAATTGGATCTCACTACTGACAAACTGCTCATAAAATTCTGGAAACGCCCGGTTGAAGCGCTTCAGCAGTTCTAGTGTTGATGATTTCAGACCCGCAGCCATAAGTAGGGGGAGAAGGCGTTCGCTTTGGTTAAAAGCTTTTAGGATAGCCCAGCAAGTTCAACCTCAAGGCAAAAACCTGCCGTATCTGGTTAATCTCTCACAAATTCGGCACAATAGCCTCAGTCTAGCTAAAGAAGATCTTGACTTGAGTCACAATTTGCCACTGATCGCCAAACCTTAAGTGTAGGCGATTAACGTAGGGGTAGGGTCAATTGGGATCTCTAGATCAGTGGTTGCCGTTTGCTTGGCTACAAGAGCAAGCTTTGGCAATTTAGGTTATCGGAGCGTATTGCTCCAATTGTGATACGATAAGCATGTCAGGTGAGAGTTGTCCTACCGGGGGTCTACTCATGATAAGAGACAACTCCACACACTGACTTGATGGAGTGCAGTGTGGGGCTTCTGAAAGCCTTTGTCATTAGCCTGAGTGCTATCGTTCAAAACGTCAACGTTTTGAATCGTTGTCAAGCTACCCTGTTAGATGCGTCTAGCCGTCAGTAGCTTGGGCAAGGTCTTGTGTAACGGATACCAGTATAAAATGCTACAGCCACATCGGCATGGGTTTTTGGAAGAGCTTTTTTGGCAGTGCTGACACTGCTTCGACATCGACAAAATTTGAAGGGGATGCCGTTTCCAATTTCAGCGAGTCTCCGGCGTCTGGCGATCGCCCTGATCATGGGCGTATCCTGTTTAGTACGGATCGAGAATTCGATCTTTATGAATTAGAGGAGCTTTGCGACGCCGTGGGTTGGTCACGACGACCGATGCGAAAAGTGCGTAAAGCGATTCAACATAGTTTCCTAGTGGTGTCCATGTGGCAGCAGCGAGGGAACACTCGGCGTTTGATTGGCTTTGCCCGGGCTACATCTGACCATGCCTTTAATGCCACAATTTGGGATGTGGTGGTTCACCCCCAATTCCAAGGCAAGGGGCTGGGTAAGGCGTTGATGAAGTACACTATTAAGAAACTTCGCAGTGAAGATATCAGCAATATCACTCTCTTTGCCGATCCCCAAGTGGTCAATTTTTATCGGCAAATGGGATTTATGGCTGATCCTGAAGGCATCAAAGGCATGTTCTGGTATCCCGACTGATTTTTGTGCGGTTGAGACTGGGCAAATTTGACGCGAAGGTATACTATCAAGATAGGCATCGGGATGTAGCGCAGCTTGGTAGCGCGCCTGCTTTGGGAGCAGGATGTCGCAGG
>CAZNNK010001188.1:0-2129 GCA_964574085.1 uncultured Coleofasciculus sp. | reverse complement strand
TTATCTTAGTTCTGTGCGAGATATCTTGCGCTCGATAATTCACACCAATAGCCCATCCTCTCCCCCGTTAATTATTGCTGACCCCGATTTTGACCTCGTAGCACCTGTAGAAGCGGGTTTAACCGATAACATAGCCTCAACACCGATAACCTCTCAACAAAACCCGTCCGATTTAGGAAACCTAGCCATCGAAACACCTGTAGGGGCGGGTTTAGCCGATAACTTCGCCTCAACACCGCCAACCTCTCAACAAAACCCGCCCTCTGTCTCCCCTAATCAACAGAACTCAATCGTCACTCTCCTGCAAACCCTAACCAATGCCCGATTCCCACGCGCCGAAGGCACCCGCCACCTAGGAGAAAGCATCGCCCAACGCTTCAACATCTCCCCCTACTTCGGCAAAGACGCCCTCGCCTCGCTCTAGTATACACTACAGCTAACAATCGTCCGGACGATTTTTAAGACTCGCAGCTAAAGCTGCTATGCTGGACGCCTAGCTCGGTTTCATCCCTCGGTTAAAACGCGAGGGAGCCTGCACCGTCGCTGTTCTGTAAACCCTTACCCGCCGCCGCCGAAAAAGGCATGGTATTCGCCCAAGACATCGCCGCCCTTGATCTCTGGGAAACCTGGGGAAGCCTCCTACTTACCTGCCTTTAATCAACCCAAAGTTCGGTAATATCAAAGACTAGCGATCGCACAATGACCTCTCAATTTATGACCTACTACATCGCGCCCAGCTTCCGGGATAAACTAGCCGTTCACATTACCAAAAACTATCTAGAATTAGAGGGTGTCCGAGTTCCTCTGATTCTCGGCATTCATGGACGCAAAGGAGAAGGTAAATCCTTCCAATGCGAGTTAGTCTTTGAACAAATGGGGATTGGTGTCATTCATATCTCTGGCGGTGAACTGGAAAGTCCGGATGCAGGTGATCCGGCGCGTCTGATTCGCTTGCGTTATCGAGAAGCCGCTGAAATGATTAAGGTGCAGGGGAAAATGTGCGCCTTGATGATTAATGACTTGGATGCAGGCGTTGGACGTTTTGACCGCGCGACTCAATACACCGTCAATACTCAACTCGTCAGCGCCACATTAATGAATATTGCCGATCATCCCACCGATGTGCAACTTCCTGGGAGTTATGACGCCAATCCCCTGCATCGCGTCCCAATTATTGTCACCGGAAACGACTTCTCCACCCTCTATGCACCGTTAATTCGAGACGGTCGTATGGAAAAATATTACTGGGAACCCAGTCGAGAGGAACGCATTGGCATTGTTGGCGGGATTTTCGCTACCGATGGACTATCACGCCGGGACATCGAACAACTGGTGGATCAGTTTCCCGATCAAGCCATTGACTTTTTCAGCGCCTTGCGATCGCGGATTTATGATCAACAGATTCTCCACTTCATCCATGATGTTGGACTCGATAAGGTTTCCTTTCGCGTCGTTCGCAGTACCGAAGCACCACCGGAATTTGAAAAGCCGAATTTTGAACTATCTCACTTAATCGAATTCGGTCAGGTGATGATTGGCGAACAACAACAAGTAGAACAGACCGGATTAGTTCGAGAATATAATAAGGCACTGCGCGAAAGTCCTACCCTTGAGTTACCGCCAGCACAGCAAATACCAGGTCAAAATAACACCCAGACGTACAGACAGGGAAAGGGTTTAGCCAAAGAACCCCGCACCCTTGATCAGGGATCAGCCAATCAAGCCACTACTGAGAATAGAGTTAACCTTAAGACACCTCCGCCGTTAGAACTGATCGCGTCCATAGATTTAGATATTCAGCAGCAGATTCGCGAACTCTTAGCCCAAGGGTATCGTCTCAGTTTAGAGTATGCTAATGAGCGGCGTTTTCGCACCAATGCCTGGAAAAGCGGCGGCACATTTCAAGGAAATGAAGCATCAGAGGTGATTTTGGCTTTAGCCGAACGCCTTGCGGAGCATCATAACGAATATGTGCGGTTAATTGGCATTGACCCCAAAGCCAAGCGGCGAATTCTGGAAAAGGTTATTCAGAAACCGAGTTAGGATTTGTCATTTGTTCAGGGAACAGGGAACAGGGAATCGGCAATCGGCAATCGGCAATCGGCAATCGGCAATCGGTAAGGTAGAGT
>CAZNNK010001187.1:0-2132 GCA_964574085.1 uncultured Coleofasciculus sp. | reverse complement strand
GGCAATAGGGAATACACAATTTAAATGCGTTTTAGCTTATCAATCTTTTCATTTAACTTTCCTTGTGCCAGCAGCACAAGCTAATTGACCAGTCTGATAATTTGGGATGGCAGGATGGATAGTACCTGGATTGTCTGCTTGACCGAAAAAATGGGTCTCAAGCCTCGTCCTTCGACATGCTCAGGAACACCTTCCAGGACGACTTTTTGTGCTACAATGTTGATGTAGAGTTTTTCCACGTCAAATGCTGGTTTTTGAGTTCAAGGCTAAAGGAAAGACAACTCAATACTCAGCGATCGATGAAGCGATAAGAACAGCTCAGTTTGTTCGCAACAAGTGCATCCGTTACTGGATGGATAACCAAGGGGTTGGACAAAAAGACTTGTATCGTTACAACACATCGCTCAGAGCTGAGTTTCCTTTTGTTAAGGACTTAAACTCTCATGCTTGTCAAACGGCTGTAGAACGAGCCTATTCGTCAATCGCTCGATTCTACAGTAATTGTAAGAAAGCTATTCGGGGAAAGAAGGGTTATCCACAGTTTAAGAAAAACTGCCGTTCAGTTGAATACAAAACTAGCGGCTGGAAGCTTTCTGAAACTCGAAAACAAATCACCTTCACGGACAAAAAAGGAATTGGTAAACTCAAGCTCAAAGGGACGTGGGACTTAAACTTCTATCAACTGGCTCAAATCAAACGGGTACGGTTAGTCCGTCGCGCCGATGGTTACTATGTTCAATTCTTGGTCAATGCTGAGAATAAAGTAGAGAGTCAGCCGACAGGGAAAGCCATTGGGTTAGACATGGGACTCAAAGAGTTCTATACCGATAGCAACGGCTATATTGAACCCAATCCCCGATTTTACCGGGAAGGTGAAAAACGTTTAAGATTCCTTCAAAGACGAGTTTCACGCAAAAAGAAAGGCTCTGCCAACAGAAGGAAAGCCATTAATCGATTAGGGCGAAAATACCTTAATATAAGTAGGCAACGTGAGGAACACGCCAAAAGAGTGGCGCGTTGCGTAATCCAATCTAACGATTTGGTCGCCTATGTAGACGCGCCAGCGGCTTGCCGAAGGCTAGATTTGAGGATTAAAAATCTGGTTAAGAATCATTGTTTAGCCAAGTCAATTAATGATGCAGGTTGGTATCAATTCAGAAAATGGCTGGAGTATTTTGGGGTCAAGTTTGGCAAAATAACCATTGCGGTTAATCCTGCCTACACTTCCCAGCAATGTTCTAATTGTGGCGCAATCGTTAAGAAGTCCTTGTCCACTAGGACTCATGTTTGTCGGTGTGGATGTGTTTTAGACCGCGACTGGAATGCTGCCATCAATATTCTGAAGTTAGCCTTAAGTACGGCGGGTCACGTCGGAACTTGGATTTTGAATCCGAACGCTTTGGGAGACCCAACCTCTACTTTGATTGGAGAAATCCTGTCAAAGCAAGTTGAGTCGATGAACAAAGAATCCCCGCACTTGTAGGGCGGGGAGTGTCAAGACTCGCATTCTGACCCAACTTTTGTTGAAGCTGATAGCGCTGATGCACGACATCTTGGCGTTGTAGCATCCTCACACCTCGGTTACGATGGCAGCTTTCTCTCTAAGGTAACTTAAGAAACTCCGCTATAGTGAGTAGTTACTGGTTATTGGACAATGAACAATCAACCATGAACAACCGATTACAGTGGTGGAAAACGAGAAACCGCAAATATTTAGGTATTCTGGGACTAATTTGCGTCGCCAGCGCGTTGTGCGATCGCCTGTGGTTTGCGCTTGACAATTCTGTCCCAGCTTGGGATCAGGCGGATTATTTAACGGGTTCGTTAAATTATTGGCAAGCGTTGCAGCATCCGGAGTGGTTTTCTGGAGAATGGTGGACGAATTTATGGCAACTTTCGTCTAAGATACCGCCGTTTACGTATATCGCTACGGCGATTATGCAACATGTTTTTGGTCGGGGAACGGATCAAGCGACGCTGGTTCTGTTACTCTTTCATGCTATTCTTATCGGTTCCGTTTATGGCTTGGGTGTCCAACTGTTCAATCGTCGGGTTGGATTATGGGCGGCTGGATTAACGGTGCTTTTACCGGGACTCTATCGCTATCGTTTAGAATTTCTTCTCGATTATCC
>CAZNNK010001186.1:0-2133 GCA_964574085.1 uncultured Coleofasciculus sp. | reverse complement strand
TTTGATCAAAATTTAGGCGGTTCGCTAAATAAGTTTTGTTAAGGGGCGCGATCGCATGGTTGAGTCAGTAGCTGTGGGCGCGATCGCTAAAAACTATCACACACCCCAGCCGGAAATCTCAGGTACGTATCTGCCTTGCCCCCCTATAAGGATTATGCTAGAGGGATACTCAAGCTTGTCACATCCTGGGAAAAACTCTTGGCTAAAAATTCCACAAAACATTGAACTTTGGGCAACAGATAACGTTGAGCAGGAAATACCGCATAAATTCCCACATCATTATCCTCCTCATACTCCTTGAGCAGATGCACTAGCTGACCCGATGTCAGTTCCCGTTGAGATAGAACTTGTATGACCCGACCGATGCCTCCTCCTGCTAAAATCGCCTCGTAAAGGGCTTGACCACTATTGACTTCAAAGTTTCCCCGTACTCGAATCTCTCGTTGTCCAGAGGCGTCGCGAAATCGCCACTGGTTCAGGGTCGTTTTTTGGGCATTTAAACTGAGGCAATTGTGATCGGCTAGCTCGTCAGGTGTTTTGGGTATACCATAACGATCAAGATACTTGGGCGCAGCGCAAATAATGCGACGAGAGCTGATTAATTTTTTAGTCATCAGTGAGGCATCAGCAAGTTCTCCAATGCGAATGGCAACATCAATTCCATCGGTCACCAAATCGACAACATCATCGGTCAGGATTAATTTGAGATAAATCTGGGGATATTGTTCGAGAAACGGCGGAATTTTTGTCAGTAAAAAGCGATAGGCAAAATAGGTAGAACAACTTACATACAGAGTACCTTGCGGTTGCTGAGTGTATTGTCTGGCTTCTCGCTCGGCTTCTTCAATGTCTGCCAAAATGCTGAGGCAACGGTTGAAATAGCGCTCTCCTACTTCAGTCAAGCTTAAGCGGCGAGTCGTGCGATTCAATAATTGCACCCCCAGTCGTTGTTCCAAATGGCTAATCCGGCGGCTCACAGCCGAGGGATTCAGTTGCAGTTGCTCAGCAGCTTTGGCAAAACTGCCGCTTTTGACGACTTGCACAAACACGTCTAAATCTTGTTGGCGGCTCATGGATTATTGCTTTTTTTGCACGAGAGTCGTGATCAAAAACGCTATTGTTATTATTTTAAACATGAATATAGAATGAGGTCATTACTTAATTAATTAAATCTGCGGTTTAGGAGGTGCAAATGAAACTCCAGAGAGTTTTGGCGATTTTGATCAGCACAGCTTTAATCACCAGCATCTGGATTGGTGGCGGCTTCAAATCCAGTCTGAATGTCGTTCCTGAAAGCGCATTGGCTCAGGAAGACGCGATCGCAACCCCAAACCGATTTCAAACAGGCTTATCACTGATCGAGCAAGTCAACCAAGTCGGATATGAACGCTCTCGCGACAGTCTCAGAGACATTTCACCTGATTTGATGCGATTTGCCATCGAATTTGGTTATGGCGATGTTTTATCACGCCCAGGACTCGATATAAAATTGAGACAAATTGCCACTGTTGCCGCTCTCACTGTACTAGGCGATGCCCAACCCCAGCTAAAATTTCATATTCAAGGTGCATTAAATGTTGGCTGTACTCGTCAAGAAATCATCGAACTGATTACCCAAATGTCGGTTTATGCAGGATTTCCTAAGGCGATCAATGCCATGGTTGTTGCTAGGGACGTCTTTCAAGAATTAGATGTACAAGGTAACTAATGTCAGTCGATCACAAAGTTGAGCAGCCAATAGACATGTACAGCAGATTTGCTGGTTGATGAGGTACAGTCTTTTAAGCAAGATCCCCGACTTCTCCAAGAAGTCGGGGATCTGTCTATGTACCTCACTTAGTTGAATACTGAGTAAACCATCGATAAACGGCTAAACTGATACAATAACCAATGCCAATACTGAGAATAACACTCAATGATGCCCCAATCCAAGAACTTGCGATTGAGGGTTCAGGTTCAGGTTTACCTTTATCCAGACGGTGAGAAACTGTGGCGGTGATAGGGGCTTCAATAATTTGACCGACGCCAATGGCAGCACCCACGCCTGCTAAGATTTGTCCTAGTTTCGCTTGTTGTTGATTCTGCTGGTTTTGATGGGCGGCTTCATCAATACTCACTTGGGTTTGTACACTC
>CAZNNK010001185.1:0-2135 GCA_964574085.1 uncultured Coleofasciculus sp. | reverse complement strand
CAGCGTCAGTTGTGTATAAGTGACAGGTACTCTATCGGAGAAATCCTGTGGAGTTGTTCTCTGGTGGAAGGAAATAGTCGATCAGTTCTACCAAAAGGAGAAGTAATTTATATACACCCAGTCTACCCGTTAACTATGCCGTCGCTTTCCTGGGGATAGATAGGGAGCTATTAATCACCCAGCCTTGTTCTTCCCAGGGTTCAAGCGGAGTGATGGAATAGTAGGATGTCATTTGCTCAAGCTGACGCAAATCCTCAACCTGTACGCCCTGAAAGAGTTTGTCTAAGGCGTCGCGATCGGCTGAGGTTAGCGGAACTCTGGGATATATACGAGTTTGTGTCTGTCTTGCCATAGGTTAATCTTGAATCAATTTCTGCATGGGGATGCTTATTAACAAATATTACAGAAGCTTTACATAAATACATCCGCCATTTTACGGAGATTGTCTGCTCCGGGATTCTGACTAGAGAGGCATTCCATACGTTGTGTCTTTTGTCAATATATTTATAAACTGTATAAAATTTAACTAAAATGCTGTTTTAAGATTTATTTGTCGGGTTTGTCACGTTGAATCAAAGCCTGAAATCGATTATCTCCTCGAAAATTATCAAAAGCTGAATCAGTTTTTGCCATCTCTCGATACTCTTCAGGATTAAACTTAATGGCTTGTTTCAAGTTATCAATGGCTAGATCAATTTTATTTTGCAAAGCATAACAGCAAGCTTTGGCATAAAGCGTATCGGCATTCTTCGGTTTGATTTTTGTAGCTTGTTCAAAGCTATTGAGGGCTTCCGTTAATTTTCCAAAACCAGAAAGTACAAGACCTCTAGCGTACCATGTATCATGAAACTTCGGTTCGATTTGTGTAGCTTTATCGAAGGATAGAATCGCTTCGTTGATACGTCCTAACATTGCTAGCGCAATCCCCCTATTGTACCAGGCTTGGTAATAGGCAGGCTGGATTTCCAGAGCTTTGTTACAACTAGCAATAGCTTCCTTGAAACGGTCTAACTTTCGTAGTACAATGCTACGATTATTCCAGGCTTGGTGGAGAGTGGGTTTAATTTTTATAGCTTTATTGAAGCAAATGAGCGCTCGATCTAAGTCTTTTAACTTTAGCAGTACAATTCCCTTGTTATTCAACGCTTCCCAGGAGTCTGGCTTTAATTCCAGAGCTTTATCAAAGCAGGCAATTGCTTTATCTAGACGGCTCAAGTTTAACAGTGCATTACCTCTGTTATTCCAGGCTTCATGGAAGTCGGGTTTTATTTGTGTAGTTTTGTCAAAGCAGGCAATTGCTTCATCTAGACATCTTAAGTTCAACAGTATAACGCCTCTGTTATTCCAGGCTTCGTGAAAGTCCGGCTTTATTTGTATAGCTCTATCAAAGCTGACAATGGCTGTATCTAGACGTCTCAAATTCAACAGTGCAATACCTCGGTTGTGCCAAGCTTGGTAGTAATTAGATTTGATTTGTATAGCTTTGTCGTGGCTAATGATTGCTTCTTCATGAAGTTCTAGCTCTCGTAGCGCACTGCCCCTATTGCTCCAAGCTTCATAGTTGTCGGGTTTTAATTCGAGACCTTTATCATAGTTAGTGATCGCTTCTTTGATATTTCCCAAGTTATACAGTGCATAGCCCTTTCCCAAATAAGCATAGCCTTCTATTTTCTCCAGCACATATTCTTTCCCAAAGTCAGCTTGGTAGAGTTTCTGGGTGATTTCCAGAGTTTTATCTAGGTTGAAAATAGCTTCTTTATGGTATCCCACGACTAAAGCATTAAAACCAAAATTAAGAATTGAAACTAACATTTTTCGCGAGTGTTTAGTAGCCAGTTGGAAGACAATGCGAGACAAAGGAGAAATATATTGTATCGATTCCACACGCCTACCCTTCGCTTCAATTTGCCCTTCTCGCGGTTCGAGAATATGTTCCTTACTCATCAGATAATTCCAAGCATGGCGAATTTGCCACCAATGCTGTAAGCGCCGCAGCAAATTTCCATCTGCAATCAGCAGGGCTGTCGGCTTGACAGTAAAAGGGTAAAGTGAAATACCCACCATCTGTAGTAATTCCACTGCATCGTAAATGTAGGGAGCAATAGGATATTTCTTAACTACCTCTTGATACCGTT
>CAZNNK010001184.1:0-2136 GCA_964574085.1 uncultured Coleofasciculus sp. | reverse complement strand
GTTACCATCACCCCATCAATAGTTTCTGTGATTTGATTGGAATCAACATTTTGCCAAAGCGCATCCATCCGAGAGGTTTTCCGAAATAAGGTTAAATACTGTACGTTTCCCTGTGCGGCTTGATGTAAACTATCAACAAAGCTTTGCCGTTCACTGGAGATAGTAAAGGCGACAAACTGCTTACCCAATTGAGGAACCAGACGCGCTACTTCGGGACGCACATTTAGATCCAGCGCCCCCGCTGGACTATCGACAATAAAGGGTAATTGGTGGTTACTACGGTTAAATAAAGTGGCGAGAAACGCATAGCTAACGGATAGGGTTTGACCCACGCTTGCACCGCCTCGACCTTGTAGTTTCAGGGAATGTTGGATATCTTCTAATCGTACTGGATCTCTGGATAATAATTGGGTAATTCGCTGATTGGTTTCCTCAATCATAATTTTCCGTAGTTCCTCCCTGGCGTGCTGATGCGCTTGATTAAGAATGCGGCGAACAATTTCGGTTTTGCGCTTCAGGGTTAAGGTATGGGTGACTTCCGCTACATCCTCTTCAGCCTTTCTAATCAGGAACTCTAACTCCTTCAGACAATCCGTATCCTCACTGGGTTTACTGTGAGGAGATCGCTCAATTTCTTCTAGGCGTTGGTTACACTGATCCAATTGTTCTCGTAGCTGATCCAGATGCTGCTTTTTCGCTTCTAATTCAGAGTCTCCTTGTTTGAGACGTTCCTCTTCCAAAGAACGCAATTCTGTTTTAAATTCATCTCGCGTTCTAATTACTTTTTGTAACCCTTGCACCTGTTCCTGAAAGTCTTGGTGGTACTGTTCTGGATTTCCACCACAATAATCCGCGATATCCGATTTAATCCGATTGAGTACCCCAACTTCATCCTCTCCCAGATATTGCATAGCGCGATCGCGAACCGCTTGACGAGTTGTATCATCCATCTGGCGTCCACAGACACATTCTTGCGCCTCAGCCAGTTCTTCAAAAAACTCTTTGGATGTGGAGGTGGGTAATTTGAGACGGTCTAAATTAGCTTTCAGGTTAATTAAAGATGCAGCTAAACCAGGGATGAGTCTTTGCGGATCTCGCATTTTCTCCGTTGTCTTTTCCACTTCCCTATCGACAACTTTTTCCGCCTGATCAAGCTGAACTTTTATCGTTTGCAAACGAGTGCCTATATTTTGATCTTTGCCCAAGGCTTGGTCATAGTCTTTCTCCGCTTCTTGTCTAGCTAACTTGAGTTGAGACTGTTTAACTTGTAAAGCATCTCGTTCTATTTTGATTTTATCTCGCTTAATTTTTAGGCGATTTAAATTATTTTGACGCCGAGTTAATCCTTGACTTGATTTCGAGCTAGAATTCTGAGCGGTAGGCAACTTTTCCTTGAATGAAGTCAAGATTTAACTCAAATGTGAGTAAGTTGTTATCCATCCCTAATCTGACGACAAATTGACCCGATTGAGTGGAGTCACCACTACGCTGAAATTCGCGAATCTTTTGGCTATTCCACTCTCGTGCAGCCCCTGACAGTGTAGCCCGTAACATATTCAGTGTAGTCGTTTTTCCCGTCCCGTTAGGCATCTGTACTAATGTCACTGGATAAGGCGTCGTGCTATTCTCTGGACACAGATGCACTTGATGATCAGGACATCGTAAACCAGAAGCAGACCAACCTAAGAGAGTAAGTTGTAGACTCATTCTAATTCCTCATAATTATCGGTTTCAATGGCATCTAATATGGTTTCTATAAAAGACCCAATATCATCAGTTTTCGATCTGCCATCGGATAACTCTTCTAGTAACTTCATTATGCGTTTAGCCACTTTATCGGGTTGATTATGATGGAATACTGCGGCAAAAACGGCTTCATCTACTTTGACATCTATCGCCATCGTTAAGTTTCCTCACAACGAATTTTAGACAAACTCATTAACCAGTCTTTACGAAGCTGATCACTATTAAGTTCCTCAGCGTTTTCATCTTGAACGCGCACAAAATCAACAACGATCGCCCGCTTATCAGGATTGGCTGGATCTTTCCGCAAACACCGCCCCATCCTCTGAATCGTCTCTAATTTTGCCCGTGCTGATGAGAACAGAATCACGGAACGGAGAGAGGGTATATCAA
>CAZNNK010001183.1:0-2137 GCA_964574085.1 uncultured Coleofasciculus sp. | reverse complement strand
GTGGACACAATTAAAGTTAACGGTTGAGATTAGGGAACAGGGAACAGGGAACAGTAAGGGTTTGAGGGTGATTTACAAAACTTAATACAGCACCGTTTTCTTTTGTCCGACTACTTACTATCTATCTGACTTTCACAACTACTGAACTAATCGGCGAATTTTCCCATAAGCAATATAGGAACCGCCCTGGGGATTTTCCTTAACCTCATCAACTACATATAACATGCCTTCCTCTCGAATAGTGCGCGGAAAACGGATATTGTAGTCAGGATTATAGCCATCCGAAACGACTCTAGCTCGCAGTTTTTTCCCGTCCTTGATACACTGAACTAGAACCCCATCTCCCACTGTATCGGTAGTTTCTAAATCAGCCGCCGTTCCTTGGGCTTTAGCAGTTTGTAATTGTTTAGCTTGGCGGGTTTTTTGGGTGGATGCTTTTTCTTCACCGGGTTTAACCAGGCGGCGAATGGTTCCTACAGCGCGATAAAATGTGCCATTAGCAGAAGGAGTAATTTCATCCACGACATAGGTGACACCTTGTTCGCGGATACTGCGGGGAAACTGCACGTTTAAATCTGGATTATATCCCTCAGAAATAACCCGAACTCGTAGCTTACCCCCCACCCGTTCACATTTGACTAAAACACCACTATCAGGATTCGTTGTTACCTCTAACCCACTGGCTGCACCTGCTGTGGTTCCCCGGAATTTTAAATCTTCGCGATCGCGGGTTTTGGTTTGATAGGATTGATCGCGCATTTCTTTGCGGATTGCCCGGTCAAATCGTCGATTTTCTAAACATTGGGCATAGTAGTCTAGTTGGGCTATTTCTTCGGCAATGTCAAAGAATTCGTCTAATGTCTTGCGTTTGAGTTCCTCAATCGTTTCCCGCAGTTTAACCACCGCTTGTTGAAAGTCTCCTTTGTCCGCCAGGGAAACGGCTTCATCTTTTAATTTGGCAATTCTTAACTGAGACGTTTGTTCTAAGACTTGCGGATCAGGCTGAATGTCTTGGGCTTCTGCTTCTGAACCGACAGTTAAGGTAATGGAAAACTGATTGCTAATGTCTTGGATACTGCCTTCGACAATGGTTTGATAGTCATACGTCACCGTAGCAATCGTCGTCATTCCGGATTGCGATCGCGGCGACACGGTTAAGGGAATCGCTAAGGGCTTTTGTTCCACGCCATACACATCCCCCAAGACAACCTCTACCGTATTACCTACCTGGGAAAAACGATAGTTATTGAGAATCTCGCCAACCTCAACAAATTCTTCCGGCTGTAGCCTCACCCTGAGATTTTGCGCCACAACTGAGACTAAACTTTCCATCTCAATTTCAAACACTTGGGAGGCGTCATCGGGAGACTGAATAAAGTAGAAATTTCCCCGGGCGGCATTTGCCATGTTAATCAGTAAATCTTCGTTAAAATAATTACCAAATCCTAAGGTTGTGGTGACAATATCCGCCTCTGCTTTTTCTAAGGCTGTTTTCGTCAGCACTTGCGGATCTTTAATCCCATAATTTGCCAATCCATCCGTTAAGAGTAAGACGCGATTAATCCGTTCCGGACTTTGGTTGGCTTGAACTTGACTACATCCCAACAACCAGCCGCCACTTAAATTGGTGCAACCCCCAGCGCGGATTTTGCCAATTTTTGCTTTAATGGCGGCTTTATCGCTAACTAATGCTGGGGGAATAATCACTTCGGCGGTGTCATCGTAAATCACTACCGAAACAAAATCATCGGGGGTGAGATGATCAATAAGATTTTGGGCGGCTTGAATGGCATATCGTAGCGGCGTTCCCCCCATTGAACCCGACCGATCTAAGACTAAGCTGAGATTGAGCGGACGACGCGAGGAGTTCTGCTGACTCGACTCCGATCCTTGAAAGCTAATCAGTAAGTCTACGGTTGAGGGACTGTCTGCGGCAATTAACGATTGACTGAGGGTGTAGCTGGCTTTCATATCCACCGATTGGCGTTAAAGGTTTAGATAACATTATTTCATTTTAGTTTAACTAATTAACAACAAGGGCTGGGATGTCATACCAAGTTGCAGTCTAATGTAGAACTTTCTTTTTCTCCCTATCTCCCTATCTCCCCCTCACCCTCTCACCCCATCTACTCTATCT